>CAIJME010000273.1 GCA_903821625.1 uncultured Sphingobacteriales bacterium
AGCTTGATTTCAAACTGATCTTTGAAATCTGCAAGATTCTCATCCCTGAGTACAATGTTATCTGGTTTGTTCTTCTTTAAAAATAGAGTGCCATCCGAAAAATCTTTTACAGTATAAAGATGCGGCTCTACTTGATGGACATTTGTAGCCTTTTCATAAACTATGGTATAGAAGATGGTCTGCAAGAGTGCTTTATTCTGATCTTTACCATCTTCAATAAACAATTCATCAAAATTCTTAAATTTTACCTGATCCTTGCCCGTCTTATAATCAACAATTCTAATCTTCCCTTCGAGCGTATCAACCCTATCAATTATCCCCGTTAACCTCACGTGTTCCTCCTTACCATTTACCTCAATTTTAAACAAGGGATTAAAGTATTCTTTTTGCTCCAGCTCCTTAATCACAAAAGGAGCAATTGATCTATCATGTTCCAAAACCTTTAGGGCATATTGTTCAATAACCTTAATGATAATCTGCTGCAACGCACTTTGCTGCTTAAGCTCTGACTTTGGATCTAGGTTTAACATTGTTGCCATTGCCTGCTGACACATTGCAGGCAATAGTTTTTCACGCTGTCTGATATAATCTGCATGTACTTCCATCCCAATAGATTCACGATAAAAATGCTCCATTACCGCGTGCAGCATAGTACCGACAGTATGTGGACCAATCTGATCAGGAAGATCATTCGGCTTTTTTAGTCCGGCAATCTTGCCATAAAAAAACTTCAGCGGGCAACTGACATAGTCTGTAAATCCAGATGCAGAAATCTTTTTATCATACTTTTCTAAAGCATTTCTATTTAGATATTTTTGAAGTCTTTCAAGTACCTGACCCTTTTTTTCAATAATTATTTCTTGTGGAAAGGCATTTTCGACCGGCTGATTCTGCTGTAGTACATGAAGAAATTTACTAGATGTTTCAAACTCAAGCTGCTTTACAAACCTGCTCACTTCACCAGTGCTTTTTTCATCCGTAATTCCATTGTAAACCAGGGTAATTTTCTTTGCGCAATGAAGCAAACGATAAAAGAAATATGCGAAAATAGAGTTCTGATTTTCAAGCACGGGTAAGCCAAATGCCCTTCTTACATTATCGGGAATAAAAGATGGAGTAATACTAATTTTAGGTAAAACACCCTCATTCATACCAAGAACAATAAGTTCGTCAAAATCGAGACATCGGCTTTCCAAAAGTCCCATAACCTGTAATCCCGATAATGGCTCTCCGTCAAAAGGCACAGAAAGGGCAGCAAGGGCACGTCTGATCATTTTCAATACAAATCGGGCATCAATGTCAGGCATAGAGGGGTTTTTAGCAAGATCCTCAAAGCTGTCTGAAAGAACATTCAATGTTTTTACAGCCTCTGCAATTAATAGGCTTTCTAGCTTACGCAGATCTGCTATCTGCTCAGAAACAAATAAAAGCAAACTACCAAGATTTCGTATGGCTTGAGCCGGACTCTCAAACGGACTGAAGGCCAACTCAGAGATTCTCCCGGATTTTCTCAGCTCCAGTAAACTAAACCTTGCTTTCTTCTCATCGATGATCTCTGTATGAATTCTATTTCGCTCCTGCTCTGCAATTCCAACTAATGGATTAAATATAAATGTAAGAACACGGGAATAGGCTAGGGTAGCCTGATCGCCAGAGGCAATTTCCTCTTGGATGCCAAGCCATAGATCACATAGGCCAAAGACTGCAGACTGCTCAAAGGGATAGCCCATGGTAACATTCAAACTTTCATCAGCAACCGTCTGAAGTACAGGTAGTAATAAACTCTCATCAGCAAGTATTATTGCCTTTGAATCTGGTGCATTCTTATCTTCATTACCTGTAAGAACCTGGTTCAGGATTTTTCCCTGGGCTACTTTTCCTAATGCCTGAATAATTGTGAATTGCTTTTCAGGCAAATCAATACGGTTCTCTTGGATTTTAAACTGATTGTCAAGGCCAACAATTTTAATATTTCTTCTGATAAAGTGCCCTGCTTCCTGAATCTGATCAGCAAAATAATGTTCATCGGCATCAAAATAAAAGGAGCATAAACCCTGGTCCTGCCATGACTTAAACAGAATTTCTTCAGCTTTTGAGAGCGCATTAAACCCTGCAAATACCACATGTTTATATTTCTTGAGAAAGTCAGGATCGCTATCCCGACCTTCTGCCAAATTACGATACATTCTGGCACTACTGATTAAATTTTGCTCGGCCAGCCGTTTATGAAAATTGATGTAAAGTCGAGGCATCCTATGCCACATTTCAATAAATTTTTCCTGAATACTGCTTTGCTTAACTTGCGAAAAGGAAGACCAAAAGCTTTCCATAAACTCAAGCTGTTCTTTGTCAAAATTGGGGAATTGCTGTTCAAGCTCTGCAATATTTCCAATCAGATTAAATACCTTAACCGGATCAGCCATGTAATAATCAATCTGTGAGAAATCGGAAACAATGATCTCAGCAAGCGGATAAAAAACATCGGCACTTACAGGCTCCTTTCCTTCTTCAGCCAATAAGGTATTGTATTCGGAAAGAAGTACAAAAAACTGCTTTAGCTGTGAAGCACAAACCAATGAAGAAGACTCAGAAAAGAATTGTTGGATCGTAAAAAAATGAGGACTCCAAATAGGTTTTCCACTGATTTCAGCCAAATACTTTTTTAAAAATAACTGGGGCCTTTTATTATTAAATACAATTGCAACATGTTGAAGATCATTGCCAAAACGGTCAAGAAGATCTGTGGCAACACGGTGTAAGAATTTATCAGCTGAGTTATCCTTCATGATCATACCTTTTGAAGTTTTCTATCCTGCGCATACCATAGGTAGGCATCCACCTGCTTAAATTCACCCATTTTTATCAAATTATCTCGATAGAGACTGATATCTGAAATGTACTTATTGTTTTGAGCTCCAAATTTAAAATCCAGCAATACTGCACGATCTTCAAGGATAAATAATTTATCCGGTCTTTTGACTACACCCGCATCAACGATCATATCCTTCTCACTTATAATTGACCTTGCTTTTTCAAACCATTCTTTTATTTCATGCTGCATCAAAACGTCTGATACTGCCTGCCTGATCTCTTCACGTTCAGCCTCCCGGATTAGACCATCCTGCACTTTTTCTGCTATTAGTTTTTCAAGATTGCCAGAACCAGTTAATGTCTCGAGGATTTTATGAAGTACTATTCCTTTTCTTTGTTTCGCATTGAACCAATTTGCTTCATTCATACTATTCCGCTTAAAACGCTCCGAAAGTTGCTCATTGACATGATAATCATGAATAATCAATTGATCATGATCCTTAAAAGAATCATTTTCCTCAGAATGAACAGGAATTTCACCAAAACTGTACTGGTTATCCTCGCAATTCAAGTTAAATTCATTAGTTCCATCAGACTTAAACAATTCAGAAAGAATAAACTGGATATCATTTGGAGGAACTTTGCTAGTTGATTTCACAATCGGTGTTTTAGGGCAAATAATACAGAGATAATCTTTAGCCCTGGTGCTTGCAACATAAAGCGTATTTAACTCATCCATATAATTGAGCAACATTTCTTCAAAATATTCGCCTGCAAACACAGTGGATGCCAAACTTTTAGTATAATCTACTGGCAAAGAATTAAATTTCCCAAAACCTGCAGCTTCTGCATTAACCCAAAGTAGTTTTTTTTTGGCGCCTGTTGACGATTTATTCAAAGTCCAATCCATAAAAGGAACAATAACAGCCCTGAATTCCAATCCTTTAGATTTGTGAACGGTCATTACCTGTACAGCATCCTGATTCTGGGACGATGGAAGTGCTTTTGCAGAGCCTTCTTTAACCCACCAATCTAAAAAGGCAGCAATACCCTGATCGCCAGCTGCAGAGAAAAGAGCCAACTGATCGCGAAAAGCAAGTAGGAATGGAATATGGTTTTCTGTCAGGCTAGTACCAAGCTGATAGTTTTTGATCAACTTTTCTGCCAGTTCATTAACCGGCAGTTGCCGATATGAATTAAAACCAGAACACAGTTCAACAGGCAAAAGATTCGTCAAATCTGAAACAGGCTTTGTTGAAAATCCGATCCAGTCTTCGGCACTGATACCCACCTGCTCCAAACCGGGGTTACGAACTTGAAACCAAAGACGGGCGCATTCAGCCTTATATATTCCGGATTCAGGCTCATGAACAGATAGGAGTCTGAAGGTACTCAGCAATAATTGAACTACAGGGTTATTTGCGATCTTCAATGCTTCGCCAGAAATTACCTGAAAAGTTTTTCCGGCTGCGGCAGTTAGCTTTTCGTAATTGCTTTTCTGAAAAATACAATCCAGGATTTGTACTGCTTCCGAATTTTGTCTGACCAGTATCCCAATTTCATTCATAGAAAAACCCTGATTCAATAATTCTATAATTCGATCTATTGCATAGTTAGCTGCCAGAGGATTCACATCATCATCTTCAGGTTCTTCGCCCTTGAAAAAGAATTTGATCTCTACTTTTCCGCCAGGCAATGTGGTTTCCGTGATCTTCTGACTACTTCCTTCGTAGGCTTTAACAATCAGTCCGCTATTTCCTTTATCCCAATATTCTTGCAAGTAATTAAGCCCGGAGTCAGCAAAAATATCGTTGAGCTGGTTTTGTAAGATTGAAGGGAGTTTTTGAAATAAAAAATTATTAAAACGAATCACATTTTCTGAGCTCCTTCGATTGAATGAAAGTTCCTCTTCAGCGACATTATCAGCTAAAAGATCCTGCCTAAGTTTACTATGAAGAATACGCCAATCACCATTTCTCCATCGGTATATGGACTGTTTTACATCCCCTACTACCAGATGTGATGACTGAATGCCGGGCGATCCTTCAGCAATGGCATTTTTTACCAGTGGCAAAAAATTCATCCACTGAAAAGAGCTGGTATCCTGAAACTCATCAAAAAGAAAGTGTTTAAATTTATTTCCGGTTTTTTCCCAAATAAATGAAGGGTTATCCACATCAGATCCAGTAATGCCCCTAAGCAATTGCTGTGCATCAGAGATAAGGAGCGTTTTATTCTCAGAGCGGTAATTTTTTAGTAAGTCTGCCATACCCTGCATAAGGCGCAGGTAAGCACTATTTTTAGCGATGGCGCGATAAGTATCATACATCGCAGAACCAGTATTATATGCCTCGACAAGTGCTTTAAGAAGCGGATTGATCGATTCAAATAAGTGCATAATGACTGAAGTGTCTTTCAGCGATTTATGCGGCCATTGATCAAAATTATCTATGTATTTTTTAAATGAGTTAACATATTCAAACTTTTCTGCTACTATTTTATCGAGCTTGAACAGCGGATTATTACTTTGCTGATCAAGCATGCCCTTTTCAATTCCTGAAAGCTCAAAAAGTTCATAAATTTTGCTAGCCTGATCAATAATATCCTTTTTAAAAACGGTTATCCCTTGATTAACCTCAGCACGTAATGCGTTAAACTCTTTCCCTTGGTCTTTGCCCATAATGAGCATTGCTTCCTGAAAAGGATAATACCGTTCTTTGAAAATCTCACTGGCCAGATCTTTCAAAGATTTCTGATAATTCCAGTCATTGCCGTCATTTATTCGTTCAATAGCCAGATTTGTAACCCACTCTAACAATTCCGGATCCTTTTCGAGACGGAGATTCAATGCGGAAACAAGCTCTTCCTTTACCTTATCCTGATTCAGCTCCAGTTTATATCCGCTGTCAAGGTTGAGCTCAAAAGCAAAACTTCGGATCAATTGCTGAACAAAGCCATCAATGGTACTAACTGAAAATCGACTGTAATCATGGAGGATACTACTATATATTTCAGATGCTTTAGTCTTGATTTCCAAATCACTGATTTCGGGAAAATTATTCTTTAGAATAGGGCTGAAATTTGATTTTTCATAACCGGACAAGGCAAGCTGTTCCAATGCACCCAAAATGCGTTCTTTCATTTCGGCAGTAGCTTTATTAGTAAAAGTTACAGCCAGAATTTCGCGGAATTTTCCCTTTCCACTAAATAGCAGCGTGAGATAATGTGCTGTTAATGCGAAAGTTTTTCCGGAACCGGCAGATGCGCGAACTAATTTTAAAGCTTTTTGCTGTGGCATACGGTAGTCCGGTTTATAATTTTAAGATCCTGTACAAATTGCTAAATTCCCTGCAGAATTGAGAATTAAAAAAATATCAATTTTCCTGTTTATTCAGCAATTTCAATTAATACCAGCAACGAGCAGTTAAAAAGAATTAAAAGATATTACTGGCTTAAGCCATCCCCGTTTTTAAAATTGGTATTTATTGTTACAGGAAGCTTACCATTTGCCTTTAATCCTCCATTGATCACGCGAAATGTTGCATTCTGAGCCTCATTGGTATTTTGGTAATTCAAAATAATGGTTTTAGCGGCTTCTATGCCTGGTAAACCAGCAAGAGAATATGGATTGGCGAAAACGGCGAACATGCTATTCATACCTGCAAGTTCAGCTATAAACAATTTCAAACTTTTATTATAATCCAGAACCGGAGCTGGACGCTTGCGAAAATCATGTATACTTACTATAATCTGGTCATATTCCACCAGTTCCTTCTTCACATTTTCCAGTTCAGTATCGGTTATATCTTTTGGTAAAATAAAACTCAATGAGTTAGGCAAGGCGGGTCTTAAAGCCATTTGCAGCATAGTCAGTTCATTGGATCCCAAACTTACAATTGCTGTTTTCTTTCTTCTGTCAAAGTTTTTAAGCTGAATATCGCTATTTAATAGGGTTACAGCGGCATCTGCCAATTTTTGATTAAGTTCTTTAGCCTCTGTACGATTCAAATCGGTAACAATGTTTTGCGATTGAACATACTGACTTTTATTAAGCCCTGACCAATATTTTCCATAAAGAATCTTTTTGACACTGGTGTTTACCTGTTGCCAGCTTAAACGCTTTTTGTTGATTGCCTTGCGAACTAGTTTAACCGCTCTTTTTGAATTACCTGAAAGTTCGATCACATCTAAGCCAGCAATTACACCGATCACATCGCCCTCTCCATTCGGATAGAACTTTGCAACTCCTTTCATTTCCATTGCATCTGAAAAGATTAGCCCTTTAAAGCCTAGCTCCTCTTTTAATAAGGTGGTAACTATTGGTTTAGATAAGGTTGAAGGAAGATTTGGAGTATTATCTAAAACAGGTATATTCATGTGAGCCACCATTATTCCTGAGGCTCCCTCTTTAATTAATTGCCTGAAAGGATATAATTCCATCGAATCAAGTCTTGCTTTTGTAAATGGCAGTTGAGGAAGATCCTGATGAGAGTCAACCTCCGTATCGCCATGACCAGGGAAGTGCTTTACACTAACAATTACCTGATTATCCTGCAAACCCTTCATGTAGGCTGTTACCTTTTCTGCAACCTTAAATTTATTATCACCAAATGAACGGATGCCGATAACCGGATTTTTTGGATTATTATTTATATCAGCTACAGGAGCAAAATTAACATGCATCCCTATGCGCTTAAAATCTAATGCAACCTGCCTACCCATCTCATAAATAAGCTTATTGTCTTGAATAGCCCCTAGTGTTAACTGATACGGAAAAGAAGTTGTGCTGTCTAAACGCATACCTAAGCCCCATTCTGCATCCATTGAGATTAGTAAAGGCACCTTACTGATAGCTTGGTACCTGTTGGTCAGGGTAGCCTGCCTTGCGGGCCCGCCCTGAAAGAATACTAAACCACCAATTTTTTCCTTCTTGATCACCATTGCAATCGAATCTTCAAACGCTTTTCCCTTATCTGTATGAGCTCTAACCATAAACATTTGAGCTATTCGTTCACGCTTACTTAATTTCTTAAAAACAGAATCTACCCAGGCATTTGGTTCATTTAATCCTCCTATGAAGGTATTTCGGTTTTGTGCAAGGCCGACAAATGGGCTTAGGAATGCCAGCAAGAATATTATTTGTTTTACCTTTTTAATCATGTGAAGAAAGAATCAATAAATTTTTTGTGAAATTAAAATTACTAAACGAAAATTACAAAGGAGCAAATTTGATTTAATGTACTTAATAATCTGTTTGGTATCATTATTTGTTAGGTTAACCTAAAAATAAATAAACATGATTATGAAAAAATTTGACAAAAAAGAGGCTAATCATGATTGATGATCAGCCTCTTTTTTTTAGTTTATAATTAGCTTTTAAAATTAATCTTAGCTCTGATTAATCACAATTTCAGAAATCTGCCAACCGATATCCGATTTTTTAAACTTGAGGTTAAATCGATAACTACCTGTAATATCCATTTCGCCACCGTTTACTTTACCAACGCCTTCAACATTGAAATCAGCTGTCACTCCAGCCTCTGCACCATTAATTTTGTAGGTTTTATTTACAGCATCCGATTTACTGATATTATAAACTCCTTCAGTAAATGTCCTAATAATACCTGCTCTGTTTAGTGTATTGCCCGTAGGTTCATACATTTTACAGGCATCACTTAGATGTGACAGCATCCATACCTTATCCTTTTTAACGATAGCAACAGAGAAGCTATCAATTAAACTGCTTAATTGATCCTCATCCCCTACAGAGAGTTGGGTAGAACGTGCTTCTGTGAACGAAAAAGCAACAAATAATAGAATTAATAATTTTTTCACAGGTTTCCTGATTATAAGTATTTAGTAATTTCGGACGACATTGGTGTCACAGAAGAGCGGAATCTGTGTACCAATTGTCCATTTTCGTCGATCAAAAATTTCTCAAAATTCCATTTAATGTCTCCTGTAAAATCAGGGTTCTCTGCAGTGGTAAGATGCTTGAATAGCGGAGAAATATCAGAACCTTTCACACTGCTTTTTCCGGCAAGTGCAAAGGTCACACCAAAATTCTTTTGACAAAATTCTTTAATATTCAAATTCTCACCTGGTTCTTGTCCGGCAAAATTATTTGCCGGGAAGCCAATAACAACCAATTTATCTTTATAGGCATCAGCAAGCTTTTGAAGATCTGCATATTGTTTGGTGTAACCACATTTGGATGCTGTATTTACGATCAGAATCTTTTTGCCTTTGTATTGCTTAAGGTCAAGATTTTTTCCGTCAATATCCTGAACCTTAAAGGTATGGATAGATGGCGGTGTAGTAATGAACATTGCGAGTACTATGAGTAGTGTTTTCATAATTTAAAATTAGAATTTAAAATCTAGATTTAGCTAAAATAACAAGGCTTTGCTTTAAAACTAACAATTATCTGACAATTAGGAATAAGATCAGATTTAGTGGCCCTAACAATTCAGACCCTCAGTAATCCACGAAACGCCCTGCCGGCATAGTAAGATTCTGCACCGTTATGATACACAAAAACATGATTATAACGTAGGTCACAAAATAGAGCTCCACCGAGTACTCTAATTTCAGAAGGTGTTTGTATCCAACTAGACGTTTTCGTATCAAACTTGTCAAATTTTTGTAACTCCCGATATTGCTCTTCTGTTAAAAGCTCAATGCCCATGGCAGCGGCCATTTCAATTGCGCTACTTTCTGGCTTATACTCCTTTCTTGACTCCAGAGCCTCACGGTCGTAACAAATGCTTCTGCGGCCTTTAGGGCTTTCGGCTGAACAATCATAAAAAATGAATTCCTTAGTACTTTTGTCAAAAGTAACCACATCAGGTTCACCTCCTGTTCTTTCCATTTCATTCAGTGACCATAATTTTTCACTACCAGAAATCAGACAGGCTTCAAGTTTTGCCTGAACTTCAGCCCATTCAAGACCATTATGGCGGTTCATGTTTTTCTCAAAACGAATTTTTAAAATACTAAGCAATTCTTCAATATGTTCAGGCGAAAACTCCATTTTATCTCTGATTATCATGATAGGTTATTTTGAAATTATATTAAATTATTGCAGTTATATGGTCTTTATGTAGGAATTTAAGGTCATTTAGCCCACCAAAAACCTTCTTTAAATTTAGTTTAAAGTTTCAAATAGAACAGGAAGAATTATTTTAACTATTCTTTCAGAAATGAAGCTCACATTTCCGGCTATTATTGAGGCTAAATGCGAAGTTTATATAATTTTTACTTTTGTTTATAACAAAAAAACCCCGCCATTTCCGGCAGGGCTTTAAGCTTTTAGCTTTCACCTTTAATCTTTTATCCTTAACTACATCCTCCCTGCGTACCGCAGTTTAAACACTTATAACAAGTACCAGATCTAACCATGATATGACCACAATTACCGCATGCAGGAGCATCAGATTGGCCGCCACCTGAAATATCAAGCACTGGCTTTAGTTGTAATCCTGATGATGAGCTTGGTACACTCACGGGGCTTTCTACGAATGTGTTGGTAGTATCTACATTCACATCTTCGTCAGTCATTTGTGGGTTACCCAAAATTACTTTCTGCTCCGTTAAAACATGAACCAGATCAGTACGGTTCAGGTACTCATATCCAAGCATTCTGAAGATATAATCTACAATTGAGGTAGCGCTTTTGATGTTATCATGACCGCTAACCATCCCTGATGGTTCAAAACGGGTGAAGGTAAACTTATCCACAAACTCCTCCAATGGCACTCCATACTGAAGACCAACTGAAACAGCGATAGAGAAACAGTTCATCAAAGAACGGAAAGTTGCTCCTTCTTTGTGCATATCCACAAAGATCTCACCCAATGTTCCATCTTCGTATTGTCCTGTACGAACGAATACTGTTTGTCCGCCAACTGCCGCTTTCTGCGTGAATCCGCCACGTTTACCAGGCAAGTTTTTGCGTTCAACAACAGAAGATAACTGGCGCTTGAACTTGGTATCAGTAGAACGCTCCAAGATAGCCCTTGCAGCCTCCAATACCTGATCAGCAGTAAGATCGCTCAGTTTAACATTAGCGGCTTGGCCTAATACTTCTTCAACGGTATCCAATTTATCTTCCTTACTATCAGATGATTTGGTAGATAATGGCTGAGATAATTTACAACCATCACGATACAATGCATTTGCTTTAAGAGCTAATTTCCATGATAATTCATAGCAATCTTTGATTTCTTCAACAGTAGCTTCATTTGGAAGGTTAACTGTTTTGGAGATTGCACCTGATAAGAAAGGCTGTGCTGCAGCCATCATTTTGATGTGTCCATGAGCATGAATATAACGCTCGCCTTTCTGACCACATTTATTAGCACAATCAAATATCTGGTAGTGCTCTTCTTTTAAATATGGAGCACCCTCTACGGTCATGGTTCCGCAAATGAACTCATTTGCTTCAGCAATTTGCTGACGGTTGAATCCGATGGCGCGTAACAGGTTGAAGTCAGGTGAAGAGTATTGTTCAGACTTAAAGCCTAAACGGTTTAAGCACTCTTCGCCAAGGCTCCACTGATTGAATACAAAACCGATTTCAAAAGCGGCAAGAAGAGACTTGTCGATTTTCTCTAGTTCATCCTGAGTAAACCCTTTAGCAGCAAGACTATCAAAATTAATATGAGGGGCACCTTCAAGAGTTGCAGCACCTTTTGCATAATTAACAATCGCCTCAATTTCATGCTCCAAATAACCCTGATTGCGCAACGCTGCAGGAACACCCTGGTTGATGATCTTGAAATAACCACCACCTGATAATTTCTTGAATTTTACCAATGCAAAATCAGGCTCAATACCGGTTGTATCACAATCCATTACCAGACCAATTGTTCCAGTTGGTGCAATTACAGTTGTTTGAGCATTACGGTATCCATATTTTTCACCGAGTTCAACTGCTTTATCCCATGAATTACATGCAGCTGATAATAAATAATCAGGGCAGTACTTAGGATCGATTCCCGGAGGCGCGATCTGAAGTCCTTCATAAGCATCGTTATTGTATGCAGCATAACGGTGATTACGCATAACTCGTAGCATGTGCTTTTTGTTCTCTTCGTATTTCTTGAATGTGCCTAACTCTTTGGCCATTTCTGCGGAAGTTGAATAAGCAGTACCTGTCATGATTGCTGTAATGGCACCACCAATTGCGCGGGCTTTATCGCTATCGTAAGGAATACCAGCAACCATCAGCATTGATCCAAGGTTAGCATAGCCTAATCCAAGTGTGCGATAGTCGTATGATAATTGTGCAACCTCTTTAGAAGGGAATTGCGCCATCAATACTGAAATCTCTAAAACTACAGTCCATACTCGGCAAGCATGCTCAAAACCTTTTACATCAAAAACTAATGTTTGAGGATCAAAGAAATGCGCCAGGTTGATGGAAGCCAGGTTACAAGCAGTATTGTCCAGGAACATGTATTCTGAACATGGATTTGAGGCATTGATACGCCCACCTTCAGGGCATGTATGCCATTCGTTAATGGTTGTATCGTATTGAATACCAGGGTCAGCACATGCCCAGGCAGCGAAAGAAATATCCTGCCAAAGCTTTTCTGCTGAGATGGATTTAACCGGTTTTCCACTGATACGTCCAATAAGATCCCAATTTTCACCTTCCTCTAATGCTTTAAAAAATGCATTAGGAACACGAACTGAGTTGTTTGAGTTCTGTCCTGAAACTGTACGATAAGCCTCACCTTCGTAATCTGAAGAATATCCTGCAGCAATTAAAGCGGCAACTTTTTTCTCTTCTTCAACTTTCCAGTTAACAAAACCTTCAATTTCAGGGTGATCAAGATCCAGACATACCATTTTGGCAGC
>CAIJME010000274.1 GCA_903821625.1 uncultured Sphingobacteriales bacterium
CCATAATTCAGGCTGCTCACCATGTTCGATAACCTGATCAGGTATTCCAAGTCTGACAACAGTGGCTGAATAATTATGATCAGCCATAAATTCAAGAACAGCTGTACCCATACCACCCTGCAAACAACCATCCTCAATAGTTACCACATATTTGAATTTCTTGAAAACCTGGTGAAGCAATTCCTCGTCAATTGGTTTTACAAATCGCATGTCATAATGAGCGGGGTGAATTCCTTCAGTATTTAACTCCGTACAAGCTTTTACAGCCTCATTGCCAATATGGCCTATGGTTAGAATTGCAATATCTTCACCTTCGCAGATTGTTCTGCTTTTCCCTATTTCAATAGCCTTTAAGGGGCGTCTCCATTCATGCATAACTCCATTACCTCTTGGATAACGGATGCTAAATGGCCCCATGTTTTCTTGTTGGGCAGTAAACATTAAATTTCTCAACTCCTCTTCATTCATCGGAGCTGAAACAATCATATTAGGGATGCAGCGCATGTAAGCAAGGTCATAAGCGCCATGATGTGTAGGGCCATCTGAACCAGCAAATCCTGCACGGTCAAGGCAGAATACAACATTTAATTTTTGAATAGCTACATCATGAATTACCTGATCATAAGCCCTTTGCATAAATGTTGAGTAGATATTACAAAAAGGAATCATTCCGCGAGTTGCAAGTCCGGCCGAAAAAGTAACTGCATGCTGCTCAGCAATACCAACATCAAAGGCACGATCAGGCATAGCTTTCATCATGATGTTTAGCGATGAACCTGAAGGCATAGCAGGGGTAATACCCATGATCTTTTCATTCTTTTCTGCCAGCTCTACCAATGTAAGTCCAAATACATCTTGATATTTTGGAGCGGTAGGTTTATCGGATTGCGTTTTTTTAATTTCGCCGGTAATTTTATCGAAAAGACCTGGTGAATGCCATTTGGTTTGATCTTTTTCTGCTAATGAGTAGCCCTTGCCTTTAACGGTTACACAATGTAATAGCTTCGGTCCGGGAATATCTTTTAGGTCATTTAGTACTTTTGCCAGATGTTTGACATCGTGTCCGTCAATCGGGCCAAAATATCTGAATTTAAGTGCTTCAAAGAAATTGCTCTTTTTTAAAAGCCCGCCTTTTATGCTTTTTTCAATCTTTTTTACCACTTCGTGAGCATTGGGACCCAGCTCAGATATTTTTGTCAGCACATGCGAGATATCATCCCTGAAACGGTTATATGATTTTGAAGTAGTTATATCTGTCAAATACTCTTTTAATGCGCCAACATTTGGGTCAATAGACATACAGTTATCATTCAGGATAACCAGGATATTTGAATTTTCGATTCCTGCATGATTGAGTGCTTCAAATGCCATTCCACCGGTCATCGCTCCATCTCCAATAACCGCAACATGCTGTCTATCTTTTTCACCTTTATAATTGGAAGCTACTGCCATTCCTAGTGCGGCCGAAATTGAAGTTGATGAATGACCCACGCCAAACGTATCGTATTCGCTTTCTGATCGCTTTGGAAAGCCACTAATCCCTTTATAAATTCTATTGGTGTGGAATGTTGCCCTTCTGCCAGTTAAAATTTTATGTCCATAAGCCTGATGTCCAACATCCCAAACCAATTGGTCGTAAGGGGTATTAAGTACATAATGCAGCGCTACGGTTAATTCCACTACGCCCAGGCTGGAACCAAAATGACCGCCATTGACTGATACTGTATCCACAATATATTGTCTTAGTTCAGTACATATACGCTCAAGATCATCCTCTTTAAACTTTTTTAAGTCTGAAGGATAATTGATTTGTTCCAGAAACTCGCCCGCCTTAACTTCCATGTAGGATTATAAAATTTTGATTCGCAAAAATAACTTTTTTGACAATAAGTTGTAGGTGTAAGTAATAAGTTGTAAGTAATAAGTTATAAGTAAAAAGCTAAAAGGTGAAAGCTAAAAGGTGAAAGGTGAAAGGTGAAAGCTTAAAGTTATAAGTAATAGGTTTGAAAGGGGTTCATTTCTGATACCGATAACTCATTACAAATTCTTATTTTTGGATATACGTATGATTTCTACAGATAGTTTTGAGATACGGCTTCCACAGTTTGAGGGCCCTTTTGACCTGCTTTTATTCTTTATTGAAAGAGATGAGCTGGATATTCAGGATGTGCCAATTGCCCGTATAACAGACGATTTTCTTGGTTATCTGCATCAGATGAATTCATTGAATATGGAGATAGCCAGCGAATTTATTTTCGTTGCAGCCACCTTGATGCGCATAAAAGCCAAAATGTTATTGCCTCGTCCCGATTTGGATGAGGAGGGCAATGAAATTGATCTGAAGCGCGATTTGATTCAAAAACTTTTAGAGTATAAAAAGTTCAAAGGTATAGCCGAAAAACTCAGAGAATTTGAAGAGGAGCGGTTTAAACAGGAGAAACGAGGGAATATTGCTATTGACCTTCAGCAAATAGCTCTTATTGCAGAGCCAGGAGAAGAGCTTGAATCGTTTAATCTATATA
>CAIJME010000275.1 GCA_903821625.1 uncultured Sphingobacteriales bacterium
AAAAAATAATGAAAAAGCAGAGGTGTTAGCACCAAATGAATAAATAAAAAATATTAAATGATTAAAAGCATCGCTTGTAATAGGAAACAGTATACCTGTTTTAATTGCCTTGATTTATAGCATAAAAAAGGGAGGAATACCGATAGGATCTCTGAGTTTTAAGGCACACGCGACACGCGTGCGCCAGCCTCACGAAACACGCGTGCGCCAGCCTCACGAAACACATACGCCAGTAATTTGACTGCTACAACTGTATCAAACAAGTGATTCCGGGAATGGTATATTGCTGTCCGTTAGGCTTCAGCAACCCTGTTTTTGCATCCCGGTTAAAGATCACTACATTATCTGTGTTCATATTACCAACCATCACAAACTCTCCTTTTCTGTCGATCATGAAATTTCTAGGATGCTTTCCACCTGTAGGCTCATGACCAACCATACTTAGTTTACCACTTTTTGCATTCACCTGGTAGATCACCAAACTCTCATGCCCTCTGTTTGAGGCATAAATAAACTTACCATCTGGCGAAAAATGAACATCAGAAGCATAAGTCACCTCTTTATAACCTTCCGGAAGCATACTTAAGCTTTCCAGAATAGTCAAAGCTCCGGTTTTCTTGTTTACTTTAAAGGCAACGATGGTATTGGATAACTCATCCACAGAATAGGCAAAATTACCATTCTCATGAATCTTAAAATGTCTGGGGCCTGAACCAGCAGCTACCTGTACAAACGGAACAGCAGCGGGTTTTAATTTTCCGCCATCCAAAACTTCATAAATCATAATCTTATCTGTGCCCAAATCAGAAACGTACAAAAACTTACCATCGGAGGATGGAATGCTGGAGTGTGGATGTGGCTCCTTTTGTCGCTGTGGATTAATACTGCTACCGCTTTGCTTAACAACATCAGAAGCTTTGGCCAGCGTACCATCCGAATTTATCGGAAATACAGTTACACTTGCATCTCCATAATTGGCTGTATAGGCAAATCTTCCTTTCGGATCGATACTAATATGTGCCGGCCCCTTTGCTTGAACAGATTGTTCATTTAATTTCTTTATTAAGCCCGTAAACGGATCGATTTTGAAAGCCATAACCGCTCCGTTTCCATCAGTTGCAGTACCCTTGCCGTAGATTGAATATAAAAAATCCTTACCCGGACTCAAAGCCAGAAAACCTGGGCCATTGCCTTCAGTAACCGTTTGCAATTCTTTGAGCTTGCCAAGAGTACGATCAAATTCTAGAACATAAATTCCTTTACTGCCTCTGGCTGATGAGGTGCCGGCATATATAATATCTTTAGAACCAGGTTGAGCCAATGTATTTTCAATTCCTGAAGCAAATAGGACTATGGCAATACAAAAAGAAAGATTGTTTTTCATAAGGATGTTTTTCAAGTTTGTCTTATTTAAAGTTAAAAAAAATAGTATCAATCCTTTAAAGACTTAAAGGGATTTTTTTGTTGATCAAATGGCATTGAAAGATCCCGGATATACTCTACCAGTTGCCACTGCTGCTCGTCAGATAATTTTAACTTATAGCTGGGCATAATTCCTTTACCCTCACGTATTTTCCAGTATAAAGCACCATCACTTTGCTGCCTGACCCAAGCTTGCTTAAAATCTGGGACTTCCTGAGCAGTATGTTCCTGCGCATAACCTTGTCCTTGCCCACCATGGCAGCGAATACAATGCAATGTGTAAACCTCTTGTGCTTGCGGAAGTGTCAGTGGTTCAATATTATACGGATTATACAGGCTATCTGTCCAAGCTGGAGCTTTCCAGGGCTGCTGAATAAACTTATTGGTTCCACTGAATAAACAGAAACCAATAGACATAAAGACCAAACACACTCGTAAAGCGTTCATATTAATTAATTTCAGGATAAATTATTCTTTTTCTTGCATTATCCTCGAGATCTTGGAGCACCTGCAGGTCGGTAATCATGCCGTTTTGCAGTCCATTCCGCATCGCCATACTCACTCAGGCTCACCTTACCCTGCATGGTATTTCCATCGGTTGTTCCGGTAAAAGAAAAATTGATACGCACACCATCTTTGGTATAGGAGCTCCTGATGGTTACCTCACTGCCATGCAGGGTTCCATCCAGATCGCGAGACCCGATACTTGCAACATGTGTGCCTATCAAACTAGTGTCTTTCTGCTCAATAATCAAGGTCTGATCTACTGTACTGGCAGAGAACTTCATTTTCAAATCCCATTGCCCGCTCAGGTTAAACGCTGCTGTTCCTGTAGCTCTTTTAATCATCGGAGGATTGGTAAGAATCGTAAACAGGCGTTCGGCAATAATCTTTTCCTCACCCGCTTGAAGCGATGTAGTGGCTACACTGATATTAGGTTGCAGGTTTGGAGGAAAGGGCAGAAAACTTCCGGCTCCACTTACTGAGATCCGGGGGCTTCCATCCCATAAAAGTTTTTCCATATCCTCACCTGTCAATGGAATGACTGATTGATCCCATTTCACAGTCAAAGAGGGTGCGCGGTTTGAACGAGCCTTTGGCTCAACCAATTCAGTGATTACTCCTGGAATAGTTGAAAGACGTTTCATGATGTGGTTAGCCCATGAAACCCAGGTCTTCCATTCGCCTGCATGATCACGCTTAAACCACATTTCTACGGCGGCTAACATACCCATGATTTCTTCCCTACCCACTTTAAAACCACGACCGAAACCATGATGAGGACCCGCATTGATACGCGAAGCAATGATTAAATCTTTACGACCAATCAATAACCCGGCACATTGTGGTCCGCGGAGATATTTACCCCCACTATACGCAACAAGATCAGCTCCCTGCGATAAATGAGGATTGGGAACTTCTAAACCTTCGGCAGCCGCATCAACCAAAATAGGAACACCCAATGGTTTAGCAACAGAAGAAATTACTTTTAAGGATAAAGGTCCGTTTTCGGAACCAGATCCAGCAAGAACAAGGATCATAGCAGTTTGCGGACCAATAGCCAACTTCAGGTCTTCAAGCGTAGAAACCTCTATCATTTTAACTCCCACAGCCTTGGCCGCAGCATCATACGCAGTACGGGAATAGGCAGGAATAATCACCTCATCCTTCATACCAGTAAGGTCAGGTATCATCCAAAGTTTATCCGGGTCGCCACCTGTAACGCATCCTGCAGTTCCTGCAGTTATTGCAGCCGATGCGCCGCAGCTGACATAAGCAAATTCGGCACCAGTTAATTTACCCAAGCGTTCGCCAACAGCATCCATTAACTCATCGATCTGTACGTATTCGCGAACCGCATCATCCATAGCCTGCTGAACTTCGGGCATCATTTGACTTGCACCAACCACGGTAACCGTACCTCTTGCATTGATCAGCGGCCTAACCCCTATGGCTTCGTAAATGCTTTTCTTGGCTTTATGCGGCATTGAAGAAACAGCCCCGAAAGCAGATTCTGAAACTGCTCCCGCTAGGGGTAAAATACTCAAACCTTTAATTAATTCTCTTCTTTTCATATTCAATAGTACTACAGGCTTGGCAGTCCGCCCACTACTTTTGGCAGCGGATTTGTTAAACCATTCAGGTCATAAAAAACCCGCCCACCTTTGACAGTCACTTCACATTCAAAGCGTTGCTTGCCTTCAATTCGTTGTCCCATTTGATCGAATACTCCAAACTTTCCTTTGCGGATACGTAATACCGTAACATCTCCTTCTGATCCTACCGAGAGATTACCAAGCTGCTCCCGGTGAATGACTTGCGCAGGTTTCCAGGTTACAGAATTGATGATCGCTGGAACTTTCATTCCTAGAGTCAAAAATTTATTCATCACATTGAGGATGTCTTTCATCGCTGAATTCATGCTTCCCCCATGGTGATCTGTGCTGATCACATCTGGGAAAAAACCTGCTTTAGTTGCCGGAATAGCATGGCTAAATGAAAAGCTTGCTGCTCCATGACCCACATCCCATATCACCCCTCTCTGCCTAGCTTCAAAAACAAAAGGTCTTAATTTTCCCGTTAATGGATCAGTAATAGCTTCACGCTCTTTACCGCCGCCACCATAGGTATGGGTATAAATATCACCTGGACGGAATTTTTTCATGGTCAGCTCTTCTAGAGAAAGACCACTACCGCCAAAATCAACAATCACAGGAATATTTCCAGCAATTTTTCCCGCTTCAATAGCGCGATCAATCGGCACCCAATCTGGTTTATTATAATGCGCAACTTTAAATCCTACAATTAGGTCTTTATATTTTAATGCCATATCCGCAGACAAACGCGCATCCATGTCGGCATTATTTTGCTCCGGTAGCCCTCCGGTCATTCCCTCACCAACAATATTTAGAAATGTTAAAACCCGGGTTCTAGCTCTGTCTATGGTCTGATCTTTGAATTTTTCAAAGGTCCTCCAGCCTGCACTTCCAGCATCCACAACGGTTGTAACTCCTACGCGAAAGGTAAATCCATCAGGCTGATTTGCATAATAACTGTTTCTTAGATAGTTGTCAGGCTCAGTGCCTGCAAAATTATGCGTGTGCATGTCAATGATTCCCGGAGTAACAACTAATCCCTTTGCATTGACCACCCTAGATGCTGTTTTGGGATCTATATTTTTGGAAACTGCGGCAATTTTACCAGCTTTATTGATCGCAACATCCATCAATTCATTGATGTTGTTTTTAGGATCGATCACATGGCCGCCCTTAATGATTACTGCATATTCTGGATCGGCTGATTGAGCCTGAATAACCTGTGAGCTGAGCAGCATTAAAATGATAAGATGTTTTCTTTGCATTATTAAGAGTGTAATTTAAACGGATTGATTGTGATTTTTTGAAACAAAAAACTAACTATTATTAATAGAAAAACAGCATTTAAACTATTGCTATCTGTAGAAAAAAATAGAATTGTTACGGATTTATTAATTGGAGAGAAAAGCCCAATAATCAATATTAATAGAAGAAGAATGCAATGCTTCATTAAACAGAATTTTTCGATAATCAATCCATCCAATTATAATAATAAATTGAATGGATTGAAATACGAATATAAGAAATAGCTCTAGGAGCCGAAACTAAGTTTTAGAGTATTAAGGCAATAATGCAGCGGTTTCTGCTGCAGAAGTTACACCAGGTGCAAGTTCAATAACTTTAAGATTTCGGTAAAAAATTTGAGCACCTTCAGATTCAAGACAGAGATATCCTTTTTTCTGGCTAGATTTTCTTATCCCATTCACAAACTTGCCGTTTACAGAAAGTTTGATCACACCGTCAACACAAACAACATCATAGGTATTCCATTCGCCCTTACCTTTTACACGGTTTTCAATTGACTTGCTTCGATCGCCCCTTGGATTATCAGCAATAGTTGTTACACCTTGCACTCCAAAAAGTTCGCCATGAACATAGGCAATTGGAGGTTTAACACCATTTCTTATATTGAGATCGACCCACTCCAGGTCGAGCATTTGAATCTCTACTCCATCTGGTAGTGGATTTTTACCAATAGGCTTTGCACCGCTCCAAGCAAATACGCCAGAATTACCGCCAGCTTCCATATGCTTCCATTCTACATGTAAAATGAAATTTTCATATTGCTTTTCAGAACGTATTACACCAATGGGCAGACCTGTATTAGAAAGCGTTCCATCCTTCATTAATTTCCAGGTTTCTTTTGTTGTATTGACATTCACCCATTTCAATTTATTTTCTTTCTCCTTGGCTTTAGAAAGCACGGCATCCATACTAGTAGAAGTGCCAAACTCAAATAGGGTTTCCTGAGAATAAGATAACTTGCTGCTTATCAGTAAGATACTAAGAAATAGCAGTCCTTTTTTTAACGCGTTATTCATAATTTGTTTTTTCGATTCTAAATTCATTCTATAATTCTTATTGCTCCTCTGGAAATGTCTTTGCGAGGAGGCACGACGAAGCAATCTCATAATTAAAGGACAATTCTGTCATTCGCTTTGAGCCCTTCTAGGCAAAACTTATATCACCTTCGTTACTCCAGGTATCGCCGGTTCAGGAACAGGCCATTTCAAGTCCCAAGCATATTGATTAAAATCTGGACCAATAACCTGATTAGAATTCATTGCCTGTTCCCAAGTAATGGTTTGTCCGCTATAGGCTACCATCCTACTCAAAATACCAAGCATGGTACTGTTAACCATAATTTCACCATCATTCATAGGCTTACCCGAACGAATAGAAGCAAAAAGCTCATCATGCTGCACCTGATACATGTCCTTCTTTTCTCCTT
>CAIJME010000276.1 GCA_903821625.1 uncultured Sphingobacteriales bacterium
GTTATAGGTTATAAGTTGTAGGTAGTAAGTTGAAAGCGGAAAGGTGAAAGCAGAAAGGTGAAAGCGAAAAGGTGAAAGGTAAAAGCGAAAAGGTGAAAGCTAAAAGCAGAGAAGAGCAATGATTTGAAATGAAGTAAAGTAAGGCAATTCTAACTAACTAAAAATCTAACAATCTAGCCAACTAACCAACTAACAACTAACCAACTAACCAACTACTTTTTGAGTATTGAGTATTGAGTATAGAGTATTGAGATCATTTAGCTTCATGTCATAGCAGCAGCTCAGACTTCATACTTCCTACCTCAGACAACCGATAACAGATAACAGATAACAGACAACTGACAACCCAATAATTAGCTTCCCAATTCAACTATTCTATCAAACTCCTCTACCTTCATTCCCATTACAGAAAGTCGGCCCTGCTTTACTAAACCTATGTTTTGGAGGCGTGAATCGGCTTTAATCTGCTCTAAAGTAACTGGATGTTTAAGGGTTTCAATAGGTACCAAATCAACTACTACCCAATTTTTATCTTCTGTTGTTGGATCCTGATACGATTCTTTAACTACTTTGGCTATCCCTACAACTGATTTACCTTCATTACTGTGATAGAAGAGAACCAGATCGCCTTCTTTCATATCTCTCAGGTTATTTCTTGCCTGATAATTTCGCACACCATCCCAGAAGGTACGTCCATCCTGATTGAATGCTTCCCAACTGTATTTAAAAGGTTCTGACTTAACTAACCAATAGTTCATAAACTAAGTGTATTAAATTGGTATAAAAGCTTTTTTCGATGAATTAATCATCAATTGGTGACAGCTTTTGGTGACAAAGATAATTGAAACACCATAGAAAATGAAGAAACATCCTCACACAAATTAATTCCTATCTGGAACGATTACGATTTTACTCTCTACATACCCTCAAACCTGAAGGGGTTTAATAAGTGGTACATCTCTTTTAATTATAAAAATGAAAATACAGGTAATAAAGGATTAAAAAATTCATTAGAAAGCATAAAGGTGATTTGATGAAGATTAATCTTGAACAAAGAAAATTGTTCTTGATTTAGTAAAGCTTTTACAATTGCTCAATAACTACGATTTGAATATTTATATTTAAATTCGTTTTGCAATTAATTTAAGTTTTAAAAAAATAATGTTATGGCAACAGTAAATCTAAATTTATCTTTTGATTCAAATCAAATTAACATTTCTTTAGCAAGTGAAGAAATGATAGAATTCAACAAAAAGTGGTCTAAGATTATTGAACTTTTTAAGGGTGAATTATTTGTTGAAGACGGCGAAGGTTATTTGTGGTTACTCGCTTCATCTGATGAAGAACTATTTATCTCAACGAGTGACTACGGAAGCGGAGAAGAGGGCCCAAATAAGTCTAGGGCTACTTTTAAACTATTGAGCAGAATTACTAATTCAGTGGGTGATTGTGATTTTGGATTTGGAGAGTCTCCATTCGAGGAGGAGTTTTACACGGATTTAATCAATTTGTCGAAAATTGATAATGGTCCGGGAGGATATTCTTTTTGTGCAACGGTAACAATTAATGGCTACTCTGGATATTATTCTGGGTCGTATGAATTTTTACCAGAAGGTGGAATTGAAAAATCTTTTACATTTTACAATGAGGATGCGGATGAAGAAGAATATTGATGGTTAAAAAAAATACAACAAACTCGTTTTCCGCCGGTAAAAAAATTGGAATTTAAAATAAAAAATTACGCATTTGTTGATTTGTTAGATGAAAAATCAGCAATAATAAGTAGGTGTAATTTAATTGAGCAGGCATCAATTTCTATCTCTTCGATACCTAAAACAAATTTTATATTTCTAGAAGATAAATTAGTATACAAGCAAGAGTTTGTAAAAAAAGAAAAATGGAAATCAATTTCTCTTGAAAGTAAGAAAATAGCTTTAACTAATTTAGCCATTGACCTAGACGAAATGCAGAATTTGGGTTTGGTACATGGAGACATGAATTACTCAAATTTTATCTTTGATGGAAATTTGTTGAGATTAATTGATTTTGAGCCAAGTTTTAAGCAAGTCAAGAATCAAAGAAGGATTTTGGTCAGTGGTTTAAGTTTTAGGTCAAAGAATGATTACCAAAACAATTCAATTACTTCTGAAACAGATAGGATAGGGTTTTATTTTTTCTGTGAATATTATTTAACTCAGGGAAATGGGTTGGGGTATAGTATTGAAAAATTTTATGCTAGACTCAATGATACTCTTGTTATGAAAGTAAGTGAAGAGGAGTTGATAAAAATGAAATTCGTTGATATACCAAAATTGTTTTGAAAGAAATATTTTACTGTAGAAATTCGTTTAAAATAAAATTGAATTCTTCATTTATTTCATTGATTTTTAGACGTTACTACGAAGGTCTTTTGAGTTGAATTTTTCTTTCTATAATTTATTTTAATAAATTATCTTTCTGTAAATAAGTGGTAAAATTGGATTATGTTTCGCGTCCTGTCTGCCTGCATTTAACAGATTTTAATAAATCAATATGAGAGTTTTAACACTACTATTTTGTTCTATAAGCATGCTTTATACCCATTCAATGAATGCACAAACGGTTTTACCATTGTACGAAGGAGTAATTCCCAATAGTAAACCATCAGCCAATAAAGAAAAATCAGTTACAGATGCGGCTGGCATACTTCGTATTAGCAAAGTATCTGTGCCTACACTTACGATGTATACCCCTAAAAAGCAATCAGAAAAGCGTTCTGCCGTAATTATTTGCCCTGGTGGTGGTTACGGAATATTGGCGGCTTCGCATGAGGGTGCAGACGTTGCAAAAGCATTTAACGAGATGGGCATTACCGCATTTGTATTAAAATACCGTTTGCCTGACGATTCGATCATGGTAGATAAATCGATTGGCCCCTTGCAAGATGCACAAAGAGCTATTCAATTGGTACGGGAAAATGCGCAGCAATTTAATCTTGATGGAACAAAAATTGGAATCATGGGTTTCTCTGCCGGAGGTCATTTGGCAGCAAGTGCTTCGACCCGATTTACTGAACAATTGATTGAAAATCCGAAACAAACTTCTCTGCGTCCAGATTTTTCTGTGCTTATCTATCCGGTTATCAGTTTTATGGATGGAATCACACATAAAGGTAGCCGAATGAATTTACTGGGCAAAATTCAGCCACTTGAAAGCTTGCAAAAATTCTCAAATGAATTGCAAGTAACTAAACAAACACCTCCTGCATTTTTAGTCCATGCTAGTGATGATCTAGCCGTACCCGTTGCAAATAGCCTATCCTATTATGAGGCTCTATTAAAACAAAAAATCTATAGTAATATGATCATTTACCCACAGGGCGGGCATGGCTTTGGCATGAATAATAAAACTACAAAAGATAAGTATATGTTGAATCTTCAAAACTGGCTAAATTCAATTAACTTATTATAAATCAATTATTTATACAAATTATATTAATTTTTTATCTATATGAATTATTAATTTATCATATGGATAGTTTATGTGAAAGTATCTTGGTAATAAGTGATGGGTGTCATTACTATATAAGATGTATTCTCTTTCAGGGTACTTTTCAAACAGTCTATGCTTTTGCTCATATTCTGAAGTATATTCTTTTGGTAATAATGTCCACATTTTAGTAGTCTGTAAGTTTAATTTTTCGCATTTTGGACTTCACTGGTTTGATTTTATTTGGTTTGGTTTCTAATAGAATATTTAGCTTATCCTCATCTTCACAATCAGAACAAACTTTAGCTTTAATATTGTCGAAATTTACA
>CAIJME010000277.1 GCA_903821625.1 uncultured Sphingobacteriales bacterium
AGGTAATACAAACACCGATAATGTGGTGGTCTTTAAAAGAGATAATAAAACCGGCTTGATAAAACCGAATGGGGTTCAGCATACTATTCCGGCGGTGAGTTGTTTGCTTGAGTTGTAGAGTTCGATATTGGAAGGGTAAAAAATACGGTTATCATTGGACAGATAATGCTCTGGAATTACAATTATTTGATTTTGAAAATCAATACCTGCGTGTTATAGGCTAGTTCAGTCCTTTCCTTCGGAGTATTTCCGGCAAGAAATCGCGTTCAGGTTCAAATTGCGAATAGCCGGAAGCTACCTCCTTCGGTAAGGTTTATTTTACCTGGGGCTGTGTTTCATGGGGAGGAACAGCCCGAATCTGCTATCCACATTCCATGTGGTAAATTAAGAAGCACACGCGACACGCGTGTGCCAGCGGGGGGTCCGTACTTCGATTCCAGCGAAGGCTGGAATCTCCTAATCCCCAAACAACGACTGTCATTCTCGCGAAGGCGAGAACCTCTATATCCCCTCTGGTCGGTGTTACCGACCAGTCCATCACTGACCAGTCCATCTATTAAAAAACCGGGTTGTCCCTGATTGGGAGTTTGGCAAACTTTTCGACTTCAATCGCGGGGCAGCCAAAATCCTCTACTACTTTGCCGAGAATTAGGTAGCAGCCCTTTCCTCTGAAAGGGTAGGCAGGAGTAGTATTCGGGAAATGAACGGTATCCAGGAATTCGCCCTCTGCATCCAGAAAAGTTCCGAACCACATTTTCTTATTGTTTTTTGTGCGGACTGTCTTTTCGCAGACGTAATTGCCTGCTAAGCGGACTGTTTTGTTGAGGTACTTTGATAGATCTTTTGCTGCTACATCTCCCCGGTAATCCGATTTCATTAGGTCGAACATACTCATACTTACGGGATAGCCCAATAATTCGAGCTCATTATAGGCATCTTCCAGTATCGAGCTTTCTAGTTCGGGCAGATAGAGTTCCTTCGCTTCGGTACAGAACAGTTCGCTATCTTGTTTCGGTGCCAGCTTGCTGCCGAGGTAATTATGTACTTCCCATAGTAACTCCTTTTTGTTCTTTCCGCAAAATCTGAGGGCTCCGATGCGGATCAGGATAATGGTCTGATCGAGTGTGATTGCGGTTCGTTTGATAAAATCGGCTAGGTCGCGGAAGGGGCCATTGGCTTCACGTTCTGCCGGGATAAGTTCAAGATATTGGTTCTCCAAGCCCTGGAGACCAATAAAACCGAGCCAGGCATCTTTACCCCTGATGCTGACTTTCGCCTCACTATGGTTTACGCAGGGTAAATGTACCCTGGCACCCGATTTCTGTAGCTCATGGACATAGACCCAGCGCTGGTAAAAGCCACCGTAATTATTCAGCACGGCTACCATAAACTCCATGGGATAATAAGTTTTGAGAAATAGACTCTGGTAACTTTCCACAGCGAATGAAGCGGAGTGCGCTTTAGAGAAACTGTACCCTGCGAAAGAGGAAACCTGCCGCCAGACCTCTTCGGTGGTTTTCTCATCCCTTCCAATCTCTTTGGCACAGTCGAAAAATCGTTGAACCAGGCGATCGAATTCCTTTTTAGAACGGTATTTTCCGCTCATACCCCGGCGCAAAACATCGGCATCCGTAGGATCAAGTCCGGCATAATGGTAGCAGATCTTGATCACATCTTCCTGATACACCATCACACCGAAGGTTTCACGAAGATGCTCTTTCATCACTGGATGCAGGTATTCGACATTTTCGGGATCATGGTAATTGCTGATATAAGTCTTCATCATTCCCGATGAAGCTACTCCGGGACGAATGATCGAGCTTGCGGCAACGAGTGTGAGATAACTCTCACATCCCAGCTTTTTTAGCAGCTGGCGCATTGCCGGGGATTCGATGTAAAAGCAACCGATAGTTTCTCCTATTTTTAATTTTGCATTGATTTTAGGATCCTTCATGAAAGAGCTCACCGCATGGATATCCAGTTTTGTTTTCTGATTTTCGAGAACTAAACGGACCGCTTCTTTAATATGTCCGATACCTCTCTGGCTCAGAATATCGAATTTTTCATATCCGATAGATTCGGCTTCATACATATCCCACTGTACCACAGGCATACCTTTCGGCGGCAGATCCAGTGCAGTATAATAGGTGATCGGTTCTTCAGAGATCAGCACACCTCCTGCATGGATAGATCGCTGGTTAGGCATATGCTGCATCATACTTTGAATGGCCAGTATTTTAGCGAAAGTGGGGTTATTCCGGTTCTGTACTTGTTTTGTAGGGTCGGTAAAGCTGTCTATTTCCTGGGCCGGTAAGCCCATTACTTTACTGATTTCGCGGATGATGGACCGGTCTTTAAAGGTGCTCATCGTTCCGAGTAATGCGGTGTTATTGCTGCCGTAACGCTTAAATATATAGTCCTGTACATCTTCCCGTTCATCCCAGCTGTAATCGATGTCGAAGTCGGGCGGACTACTCCGCTGCCGGTTCAGAAAGCGCTCAAAATACAGGTCGAGTTCTATCGGATCCACATCCGTGATGCGCATACAGTAAGATACGATGCTGTTTGCCCCTGAGCCCCGCCCGATATGGTAATAGCCCCGTGCCATCGAATAGCGGATGATATCCCAGGTGATCAGAAAATAGGCAGAGAAATGCAGCTCATCAATAACCGCAAGTTCTTTCTGTACCCGTTTTAAAGCTTCCCTATTCGAGCGGCCATAGCGGTATTCCATCCCCTCAAGGGCGAGTTTTTCGAGTAGGGCTTTATCATCTTTTGCCGATCCAGTAAATGTTTTCCGGTTCTTTGAGCCCTTTTCAAAGCTGCTGCTGCAGTCGTTCATTAGCTTTTCGGTAGTGCTAATAATGAAGGGATAGCTCTCATAACGTTTTTTCAGCTGTTCAGGGGGAAGCAATACATCATCCTCATGGCAGCAGTCATTTTTCCCGATCTTAGAGAGCAGGGTGTTTAGGTCTATTCCTCTTAAATAGGTATGCAGGCGATGCTCGATCTTGTTGCTGATAGTTACACTATGCAGCGCCACTAGTTTTTCTCTAATTCCGGATAATGGCTTCCCGAAAAGGCTGTTCAGATCGCGGTAGGGGATGCCCAGAAATTCATTTTCTTTCAGATTCCGGTGTTCGGGACTGTACGGATATATGATGTAAACATTTTGAAAATCCCAGGGTTTATCGGGCAGCTCCATACTGTTCAGATTGTAAAAGCTAAGGAAATCATTCAGTTCTTTCATGCCCTCTCTGTTGCGGGCTATCCCGATAAACAGAAGTTTAGATGATCTTCTAAACTCAATACCTGTAATGGCTTTAATGCCTTTACCTTGGCATTCTCTGATGAATTCTACCGATCCCGTAGAGTTATTGATATCGGTAAGTGCCATTTGTTCTATCCCCATAATTTTAGCCTGCTCTACCAGTTTTTCGATAGATAAAGTGCCGTAGCGTAAACTATATTGTGAATGAACATTCAGGTACATGGCTCAGAGATTGATATCGATGCTTGATGCAAGTTTTACAGCCTTTTCTCCAAACCTATTCCGGATGCGGTCCATCGCCTGATAAAGTTTATATTGTTCTTCAGAAGCACCGTAGAGACTGATTTGTTCATGACCGCTTACCAGTTGCGAAAGTTTAACTCCAACAAGGCGAATCAGCATACGCCGGTTGTATAAGGTGTCAAAAAGTTCTTTTGCCTTGCTGATCAGGAAGGAATCCAATGAGGTATATGGGATTCTTGTCTGCCGGGTATGCGTTTCGAAATTGGAGTATCGGATGGTTACGGTGATACAGGCAGCCAGTTTTTGCTGTGATCTGAGCTGAAAGCAGAGATCCATGACCATGGAACTTAGTAGTTGTTTGATCTTTCGGGTATCAATGCTATCGTTCTCGAAAGTGCTTTGTGTTCCAATCGATTTTTGCTCACGGTAAGGCAGTACCGGCGAATTATCTATTCCGTGGGCTTTTTGCCAGAGGCTGGTGCCATTATTTCCTAGTACCCTGAATAATTGTTCCTGCGGAATCTGTGCCAAAGTATAGATGTAGCGTACCCCCATTTCGCTCAGCCTGATATATGTTGCCTGCCCAAGCCCTGGAATCTTTTTAATGGATAGGGGGTTTAGAAAGGGCTGAACCTCATCTTTCGAAACCTGCCGCTCTCCATTTGGCTTGCACTCGTTGGTGGCGATCTTTGAAACCGTTTTGTTGACTGACAGACCGAAGGAAAGGGGAAGTCCGGTCTCCTTCATTACATACAGTCGTAGCTCATGCGCAAATTTCATACAGCCATAAAAGCGATCCATTCCGGTCATGTCAATGTAGTGCTCATCAATTGAAGCTTTTTCAAGTAGTGGAACCCGCTCCTGCAGAATGTCGGTTACGATATGCGAATACTTGCTGTATTCATCCATATTGCCTCGGATAAAGATCGCATGCGGACAAAGCTGTCGGGCCATTCGCGATGGCATAGCAGAGTGAATTCCGAATTTCCGGGCTTCATAGCTGCAGGATGCCACTACCCCGCGATCGGAACTGCCTCCGATAATCACCGGTTTCCCGATCAGGGAAGAGTTCTTCAGGAGCTCTACGGATACAAAAAATGCATCCTGATCAATATGAATAATGTGCGTGTCTTTTGACATAATTTATTAGCCGGGGCAACAAATTTATGCTAAAATTTTTAGTAAAATGAAAAATAGTTTTATAATTAGTAACCCGATAGCTATCGGGTGAGATAATTAGCAAATTAGCAACCCGATATTATCGGACATCCAGTACCAGGCAATAGAAAATAGGTATCAGGTTACAGTAATTTTACAGACAGTAAATGCCGAAAGACCTTTGTGGGCAGCTGATTTTTTATTATTTTTAATATTATAATCAAAGGAATATGCTAAGTAAAACCAAAACTTTTTTCTCGGGGCTATCAATTATTTTGATGGTTTGTCTGACAGGTTTTGTACCTGATACCCGGAATGCTGATGAATCGATTAATGGTGCCTGGAAAACACAGCATAGTACTTTAGAACAGGTTTTGCTATTCTCAGACGGATATTTTATGCATACCATTTTTGATAGAGTAAATAAGCAGTTCATACAAAGCAGGGGAGGAACCTATATCTTTTCCGGAAAGGATTTGGTGACGAAAATTGAATTTAATACCATCGATAAGGATCAGGTTGGTCAGTTGATTACCTACAGCTTTTCTGTAAATAAGAATAAGCTAAACAGTGATATCAGTGGTAAAAAAGCTAGTTGGGACCTGCTCGATAAAGGGGAGGGTGCTATGGCTGGTACCTGGCGCATGTCGGGGCGTAAGACTGATGGGAAGATCGTAATGAGTCCGCCAAGAGCACGTAAAACCCTGAAAGTTTTAACCGGAACTAAATTTCAATGGGTAGCGATTAATGCTGAAACAAAAGAGTTTTTTGGCACTGGCGGAGGCTCTTATACCTTTATAAATGAAAAGTATACTGAAAATATTGAATTCTTTTCCCGGGATAATAGCAGAGTGGGGGCATCACTTTCCTTTGACGGAAAATTAGTTGATGGGAACTGGCATCATTCTGGACTCAGTTCTACCGGAAATCCAATTTATGAAATTTGGACAAAGGAATTAAAACAATAACTCCTTTTCTGATTGATAATTGCCAGGAGTTAAATTCACTTGAGTTCAATAAAAGGAAGGGTAAAAGGTGTCATTTAAATTGATCTCATAATGCTCTGGGTTTGTATTATTTGATTTTTGAAACCAATACCTGTGTTTTATAGCTTTGTTCAGCCCTTTCCTACGGAGTATTTCCGGCAAGAAATCCCCCTTTGGTCGGTGTTCTCACCGTACCAAGAATCATCTATCAAATGATTGGTGATAACACCAACCACAGGAGAAACGCAGGAATTAAAGAGTTATGCCACCGGAACATTTGAGGTAGGATTGCAACTGAATTTGATTAAGAAGAAATAACTATTTCACCGGCCTTACTATTAAAGCCCAGTGCTGGCGCACGCGTGTCGCGTGTGCTTTTCCAAAAATAGCTACATAGATGTATTTATGTCAGTTTCACAAAGTTCCCTCAGCTGCTGAAGGGCAGGTTTCGGGATGATATCGCTTTTAGATTGAAAATTATTTTTTGAAAGACTGTGTCCGTGTTATCCCTCCCTACCGGCAGGCAATGCCGCGCAAGACGGTTAGAAAAGTGAAGCACAATTTTTTTTATCCGCCACGCTTGCACAGACCTTTAATAACCGTTGTTCCGCATTGACTGGTGCGGCAATTACTTAATTAGCCAACCCACTGGCTTTCATAGCAGTAGGCGCAGCGGTGGCATTTTTGGTACTTTTTTGCTACAGAAAAAGGACTAAGCCCCCGCGGCTATGAGCGGAATGAAATTAT
>CAIJME010000278.1 GCA_903821625.1 uncultured Sphingobacteriales bacterium
CGTAATGGGTCTTCTTGCCATGGAAGATCAATGTTCATGAGTAAATAAAGATCGTAGGGATGATGGGCTAGCTTATCCAGAACTTCCTGAGGTGCACTGCCAAACATAAAATCACTCCAAATCTTGACGGTAATAAAGGTAGTATCACAGATCAGAATTCGCCTGGCAGAGCGGGCCATTTTTTCTTCCAATTCTAGCTGTCCTCTGAACATATTAATCTCGTCTTGCCAGGTACATGGAGCTGTTAATTTCTCGCAGTAGCCACGAGCATATTCCGGCACCCAAACTGTTTGATAGTGATCTGCCAATTGTTCTGAAATGGTCGATTTTCCAGTTGATTCTGGTCCAACAATTGCAATCTTAATCAGGTTCAATTCCATACTAGCCTCCTTAAATCCATCCTATTTGTTAAGCTTTTATATTTAGCGTCAATTTAGATTGCTTATACTCTTTTTTCCAGTTAATATAGCCCATTATAGCTATCAGGACATATATGGCATACATTCCTGCTGTTAGATGAAGATCTTTGATCATATACACACCAATATAAATAATGTCCACAAATATCCAGATCAGCCAGTTTTCAATGATTTTTCGGGCAAGATACAATTGTGCAACAAGGCTGCAGGCGGTACAAAAACTATCAATATAAGGAAATGCCGCATCTGTACTTTTGAATAGGAAGGTGCCGAGTAAAAATGTAAATAAAAAGATACTTAAGATTGATAAAAAGATAAGTTTTTTTGAAGCAAAACTAACTGGAGTCTTGTTGTATTCAGTCGATTTCTTAGCCCAAAAATACCAGCCATAAATATTAGTGAATAAAAAATATATCTGCAATCCCGCATCAGCGTATAGTTTTTCCTCAAAAAAGATGAAGGTATAAATTAACACACTGATGATGGCAAAAGGCCAATTCCAGATATTATTCCTAGCAGCAAGATAAACACACAATATCCCGCTTATTACACCAGATATTTCTAAAAGACTTTGACTTTTTAACCAGTCTGTTACAGCAAGAATAAAAATCATTAATTAAATGTTACCCCACAAGGCTTATTTTGGAGTAAAACTAAGATTATTTTGCTGTATTTGGTGCTACGTTTAATCCAAGACTTGCCTTCAAGTTGATTTCGGAGGCAATGACATTTCTAAGTACATATTCAATTCGAATACGAACGGTCGATCCTTTAATATAGTTATCCACTAAATGAGTAGAATCTGCATCAAGCGTGATACTGCTTCCAACAGTAGTTGCAATATCATTTCTTGTAGCGATCAGTAATTCTTTACTGCTGTCGCCGCGTGAAATATATATTTTAAATGATTTAAATACTCCGAGAGTCTGACCAGAAGGCGAGGTAGCATCAATCTTAACACTGGCTACACGCACGTCTCTGATTGAATTTGTATTGGAAGCCTGGCCGGTAAAAATCTGGTCAAAACTACTGGCCTGACTTGTAGCAGATTGTTCTGTATTTATCTTAGACGTAGCAGGAACCACCAAAGTAGCTGTATAAGGAAAGGTTGAGCGTAAAATAGATTGTACTGCAGAGCAGCCGGCAAAGATTGTTCCTAGAACAATTAAGGCTAAAATTGATCTTCTCATATTACTATTTTGTTTATAAAATAACCATTCAAGGATAAAAAATAATGTTGTGAATTCATAATTTTCATTAACCCAATACTAAACCAAAAGAAAAACAAAGTCGTTAAACTTTTAACAATGAACTATTCTGAAAAATTCAAAAAAATACTTGTTTTTCATTCATGATTTTTTAAAAAAACAAGCTTAATTAGCATAAAAAAATATAACTTTGTATCCCGACGAAGCAATCGGGAATTTTGTTCTTCAAGCATTGTAATCTCGCATTTGTACAGTCAAAATTAGACTCTTAGAAGAAAATGCCATTAGATACTTCCATCCGTTCAGTCCTGATTATCGGTTCAGGACCCATCATTATCGGCCAGGCCTGCGAATTTGATTATGCAGGATCACAAGCCTCACTCTCGCTAAAAGACGAAGGAATAGAGGTTTCCATTATCAATTCTAACCCTGCCACCATTATGACAGATAAGGTTATTGCTGATCATGTTTATCTGCTTCCTTTAACCTGCGAAAGCATAGAACAAATTTTAAAAGAACAGAAAATTGATGCTGTACTGCCTACTATGGGCGGACAAACCGCTCTAAACCTTTGTAAAGAGGCCGAAGAAAGAGGTATCTGGGCTGATCATAATGTCAGGATTGTGGGTGTAGACATGGCAGCGGTTGAAAAGACTGAAAACCGTGAAGAGTTTCGTAGATTGATGGTTGAGATTGGAGTGGGAGTGGCAAAATCTAAAATTGCCAATTCTTTTCTTGAAGGCAAGGAGGCTGCTCAAGAAATTGGATACCCTTTAGTTATACGTCCATCATATACCCTTGGAGGTTCTGGCGGTGGCTTTGTGCATAAAAAAGAGGACTTTGATCAGGCTTTAAGCAGGGGTTTACAGGCCTCTCCTACCCATGAAGTACTAGTTGAGAAAGCTGTTATAGGTTGGAAAGAATATGAGCTTGAGCTTCTTAGAGATGGCAATGACAATGTAATTATCATCTGTGCAATAGAAAATTTCGACCCAATGGGTATCCATACTGGAGATTCTATTACTGTTGCCCCAACCATGACATTGAGTGATCGTTGCTATCAGGAAATGCGTAATCAAGCAATTCATATGATGCGGTCAATCGGTAATTTTGCTGGGGGATGTAATGTGCAATTTTCAGTTGATCCCGCTACTGAGGATATTATCGCAATTGAAATCAACCCTAGAGTTTCTCGCTCATCTGCTTTAGCATCAAAAGCAACTGGATATCCAATTGCAAAAATTGCGGCTAAATTAGCTATCGGATATAATCTGGATGAAATTGAAAACCAAATCACTAAAACTACTTCAGCATATTTTGAGCCAGCATTAGATTATGTGATTGTTAAAATACCTCGTTGGAACTTTGATAAATTTAAAGGTGCCAATACCGAACTGGGCTTGCAAATGAAATCGGTTGGCGAGGTGATGGCTATAGGACGCACCTTTATCGAAGCCTTGCAAAAAGCTTGTCAAAGTTTAGAGACCAATCGGCTTGGACTAGGTGCAGACGGCCGACAAAGCCGCAACCTAGAAGAGATCATGAATAGCCTGGAACATCCAAGCTGGGATCGCCTTTTCCATGTCAAAGATGCAATGAGCTTGGGGGTTCCGCTAGAGTCTATCCGTAAGATAACTCATATTGATAAATGGTTCCTGGTGCAGATCATGGAGCTTGTTAATTTGGAGACCGAACTGAAGCGATATTCCTTAAAAAACATACCAACAGATTTCTTTATCACATTGAAGCAAAAAGGATATGCAGATGCTCAAATAGCTTGGTTGCTTGGAAATGTAACAGAAGATGAAGTATATGATCGTCGTAAAGAACTAGGTATACACAGAGTATATAAAATGGTTGATACCTGTGCGGCTGAATTCCCTGCCAAAACGCCTTATTTCTATTCCACTTTCGAACATGAAAATGAATCAATCGTAAGCAATAAGAAAAAAATAATCGTTCTTGGCTCTGGTCCGAACCGGATCGGGCAAGGTATCGAATTTGATTATTCCTGTGTGCATGGTTTACTGGCAGCAAAAGAAGCCGGTTATGAAGCGATTATGATTAATTGTAATCCAGAAACAGTTTCAACTGACTTTAATATGGCTGATAAGCTATATTTTGAGCCGGTATTCTGGGAGCATGTACGTGAAATCATTGAACTTGAAAAACCTGAAGGAGTAATTGTTCAACTTGGCGGACAAACAGCCCTTAAAATGGCTGAGAAACTTCATGAAAAGGGTATCAAAATTATTGGATCGTCATTCGATAGCATGGATATTGCTGAAGACCGCGGGCGATTCTCAGATCTTTTGAAAGAAATGGATATTCCTTATCCTTTATATGGAGTAGCAGAAAGTGCAGAAGAAGCATTGGAAGTAGCTCATAAAGTTGGATACCCAGTACTTGTTCGTCCTAGTTATGTGTTAGGTGGACAAGGAATGAGCATCGTGATTAATGATGAAGACCTTGAAAAAGCAGTGGTTACATTATTAAGAAACCTTCCCGGGAATCGTGTTCTGATCGATCATTTCCTTGACAGAGCCGAAGAGGCTGAATCAGATTCCATTTCAGACGGTGATGATTTTCATATCATTGGTTTAATGGAACATATTGAGCCTGCTGGTATTCACTCTGGCGACTCCTATGCAGTTTTACCTCCATTCAGTTTATCTCCAAAAGTTGTTGAATTAATGGAAGAATACAGCAAGCGAATTGCAAAGGCACTCAATGTTAGGGGTTTATTAAATATTCAGTTCGCTATAAAAGATGAAAAAGTGTACGTGATCGAGGCAAACCCTAGAGCTTCGCGAACTGTTCCATTCATTGCAAAAGCTTACGATGTTCCTTACATCAATATTGCCACCAAAATCATGCTGGGTAGTCATAAACTGAAAGACTTTACCATTGTTCGCAAACTGAAAGGGTATGCAATTAAAGAACCGGTATTCTCATTCGATAAATTCCCTGAAGTAAAAAAGGAATTAGGCCCTGAAATGAAATCAACAGGTGAAGCTATACGCTTCATTAAAGATCTCGAAGATCCTTATTTCAGACATTTATACAAGGAGAAGTCGATGTACCTTTCTAAGTAAGCTAAAAGCTAAAAGGCGGAAAGCTAAAAGCCTAAAGCTGAAAGTTAAAAGTTAAAAACCTAAAGAGCTAAAAGATTAAATAAATAAAGGCCTGCGGAATTAACCTGTGGGCTTTTTTTATGGGAGAGTTGAAGATTTAAAATTCTCTTAAAGCAATTAATGAGATTCTTTATACTATTCATACCTAGCGCGCAAAAGGTTTATAAATCTGAAGCACAATTTTTTTTGTCCGACACGCTTGCACAGACCTTTAATAACCGTTCTTCCGCCTTGACTGGTGCGGCAATTACTGTCCTAGCCTTCGCAGAACCTTTCATAGCAGCAGGCGCAGCGGTAGCAGTTATTCGCTGTTTTTTATTGTTTTTTAAAGGTGCTCATGGTCTCGTCGTACCGC
>CAIJME010000279.1 GCA_903821625.1 uncultured Sphingobacteriales bacterium
ACTGGCCGGCAGAAAATCGTTTTCAGATCAAACAAGCCAACTGTTGATGCCGGAATGTTAGACTTGCGGGAAATTAAACTAAGTATGGTTCAAAACAAATAAACACTCAAATTAAAAATCAATAGAAAATGCAAACCTTAAAAAATAATCTCTGGTATTTATGCTTTCTCTCTGTCTTATTCATTGGATTTGCGGAAAGTTCAAAGAAAGCGGAGGTTCAAAATGCAAAATGGAATATGGGAGTAGCCTTGTATTCTTTCAACCGCTTTTCATTCGCTGATGCCCTTGATAAGGCAGCAATTGCCGAAGTAAATTATGTGGAGGGTTTTTCTTTCCATAATCTGGGGAAAGACTTTAATGGCAAAACAATGGCTTCGACAACAAAAGAAGACATCCGCAAAATGAAGGAAATGCTCAGTAAAAAAAATCTCAAAATGCAATCCATGTATGTTAGTGATGCTAAAAACGAAGCTGATTGGAAGTATTATTTTGAGCTGGCTAAAGAAATGAATATGCAACACCTGGTATGTGAACCTGAAAAGAAATCATGGGACATGCTCGACAGCCTAGCAGGTTTATATAAAATAAAAATTGCGATTCACGAACATGCAAAAGGTAAAAGTATGTACTGGCATCCAGATTCAGTACTTGCAGCTTTAAAAAACCATCCCAATTTTGGTGTATGTGCGGATCTGGGACATTGGGAAAGAAGCGGTTTAAATCCTGCAGAATGTCTTAAAAAACTGGAAGGGAAAATACTTGGAGTCCATCTTAAAGACATTCATCAATCTGACAACCCGGATGCAAATGATGTAATTATAGGCAAAGGTGTAATTAAATTCCCCGCTATTATAGATGAACTAAAACGTCAGCGTTTTAAGGGTGTGATTCATGTTGAATGTGAGCACAAAATGGAAAATAATCTGGCTGAGGTGATTGCGGGAAAGAAATATTTCGAGGGATTATATAATAAAGTCAATTAGCTTGCTAAGTAATCAAAACAATTAAAAGAAATCAATCTAAAACTATTATGAAATCATTACCAGCAATCTTAAAAAGAACTATAATTTCTTTAAATAGGAATTTATTTCTAATTGTATTATCTATTTTTCTTTCTAGTGAAATACTATTTGCTCAACAAGCTGAATCAACATTTGCATGGCCTGAGGGAAAGCAAATAGCAATCAGTTTAAGTTTTGATGATGCCCGGGCAAGTCAGGTAGATGCAGGAACAGCACTTCTCGATCAATATGGAGTTAAAGGCACGTTCTATGTGGTTCCAAATTCTGTCAAACAAAGACTTGAAGGCTGGAAGAAAGCAGTTGCCAATGGTCATGAAATAGGGAATCATTCTTTCAACCATCCCTGTACCGGTAATTTCCCTTGGTCAAGACAAAAGGCTATTGAAAATTATACACTGAAAAAAATGCGGAATGAATTAATTCTGACCAATAAGGCCATAAAGGAATTACTTGGAGTTGAGGCTGAGGTGTTTGCTTATCCTTGCGGACAAACCTATATCGGCAGAGGCGAAAATACAAAAAGCTACGTTCCTGTTGTATCCAAGCTATTTCTGAGTGGCAGAGGCTGGTTAGATGAAGGTCCAAATGCTCCTCAATTCTGTGATCTTGCCCAGTTAACAGGGATGGAAATGGATGGTAAAGATTTTGATCAAATTTTACCACTGATCGAAAATGCAAAAAAAAGTGGCGCTTGGTTAGTTCTTGCCGGCCATGAAATGGGTGCATCCGGAAATCAAACCACCAGATTAAGCATGCTGAAAAAGCTGATTGAATATGCTCAAAACCCGGCAAATGGGATTTGGATTGCTCCGGTTGGGACTGTTGCTAAATATATTAAGGGATATAAAGGCTAAGTTTGTATTAATCGGATCTAAAATTTATTGTTTTTTCTAACTTGCAGTGCTTAGGCACAAATATTAATAAAAATGGGGAAAAAATTACGCAGCCAACAGTGGTTTGGCAAAAAAGGTAAAGATGGCATTATATACCGTGCCTGGATGAAAAATCAGGGCATTCCTGCTGATGAATTTGAAGGCAAGCCAGTGATTGGTATTTGCAATACCTGGTCGGAGCTCACCCCCTGTAATGCACATTTCAGAGAACTAGCAGAATCTGTAAAAAAAGGAATCTATGAA
>CAIJME010000280.1 GCA_903821625.1 uncultured Sphingobacteriales bacterium
GTGTAGGTACTACAATAGTTTTAGCAGAAGGAAAAGTATAGCCCTTTGCATCAATAACAATTGCATAATTGCCTGAAGCAAGCTGAAAATCTACTTTTGATGATCCACTAGCAGTGTATTTTGCCCATTTTTGATCTTTAAATTCTGCACTTTTTTGAATAGTTACAAGTACCGAATCATTTTGCTTAATTCCCTTTACGGTAACTGCAAATTGATTTTGAGAAAAACCACTCTTGACACTAAATAAAACTAAAAGAATGAGTAGTATAATTTGTTTCATAAGCACAGACACTAGATCTTATATTTTCCCTAATTTGAACAATTATTTTTTAATAAAGATTCTAAAGTACTGAAAATAAATAGATTGATTTAAATCGTCATTATAAAGTGAACCGATATTAAATATAATGCTAGTTGGAGTTTTCATATATTAATTTTTTAATTAATTATGAAAACACCTAGAAGAAAAAACAATTAACAGAGAACTACATCATTGATAAAATCTGCGGTTAATCAAATCAGAACAGAAAATTCAGATGATGCTAGACCTTGGAAAAAATTTAATCTGATTATAAATTCATTAATATTAAAAAGCCGGTTAAAGTAGAATTGATTTGATGATTTAAAAGAGTTATTGATTTAATATATTAATTAATACTTTCATAGTTTCAGCCTGATAGTTTTCGACGTTTTGCTTTGCTTTTTTAACTTTTTCTGTTGCTTTTTGTGGATTTTGTGCCATTTCTAAAACAGCAGGAACAATCCCTTCTATCTCTTTTTCTACATCCAGATTAAATAACCAATCTCCCAATCCGATATCACGCCACATGATACCTTTACTTGTCTGTTCCTTAAATCGGCATACAATTGCAGGTATTCCATTTCCTACAGACATGATTGGAGAATGCATTTCATTACCAAAAATTCCGGCCGACAATTTATATGTACTGATAGCTTCATCAGTAAGCCAATATTTATTCCTCCAAACAACTCTTTTTTTAACTGCCTCTGGCAAAGGATCATATAACATTTCTTTTCCAATTGCCACCTCAGTTTGGTCTTCGGGTACAATCAAAATTTTTAAATCCGTTTTTGTAACTACGGCAATAATAGCCTCCCTAAGAGCCTTATGATCATGTTCCTTAAAAGTCTGATTTATAGCATCTTTGGGTGCATCAAATGGTCGATTTTTACTCGGAATTAACCAATATGGAGTATGCCTATACTTAGGAATCACACACATAAATTTGCCTTCTTCTAATTGATTTTTATTCAAGAAAGATCTTGCAGCTTTTTCATTAAATGTATCAACCGCAAAAGCTCCATCGGGCCCAAAATCCATTATTTTGCTATTCACGCCAAGGCTTTTGGCATAATTAAGGGAGTAGGAATCTCTGAAAAATACAAATAGCGCATTTGATAACAGGTAGTTTGTAATTGCAGATGCATTCGTATCATTGTAAGTTATGCCATAAATACCATAAGGCTTCCCGGTTTCATTTTTCCACTTTTCTACATCTTTTTCAGCAACTAAATAAGGTCCTGAACCATGAAGAAGAAAATCACATTCCTTAAATGCTCTTTGTACAGAATCAGTATTTGATGAAGTGAAAATCTCAAGCTTAGGAAATCGTTTCAAAAGCAACTCTTTCACCCCATTTCCTACATCACCAGCCCAAAGTCTTACCTCAACGTCTGGCATGTATTTTCCAAGTAAATGTAAAACTCCAGGCGTGTGAGCTATGTCTCCAATATTTACAGTTTGCCAAGAGGATCGAAGTAGTATCTTTTTACCTTTAAGTTTAAAACTATTATCAGAGCTATAACCATGAGCATTGTATGCCAAAGAGGCTAATATTGAACCTGATATTAAAGAAATACTTTTTACAAAAATTCTTCGATTTACCATTTTTAGTAATTAAAATAAGTTTCGCGCCTACAGTATTGGCGTGAAACTTTAAAATTAAGAATAGTAGCCTGGATTTTGACCAAAATTAGCTCCATTATTAGCATCAATTAATTTTGAGTGTAAATAGTCAGCATAAAATGGACCGATATTAGGTATAATTCTAGTTGGAGTTTCGTGTTCAATCAAAATTATTTATTTTCTTTGGTTTTAAAAACTTTGGCTTAAAATTGAACTTTGATAAGCTTTTCTTCGCTCAAGCAATGTTGGCTTTTTGATTCGATTTCTTTCTTTTTTAATGGCCTCTTCGCAGCCAAATTAGATTCTTCATGAACGCTAATCTATTTGTTCATGACAAGCAATAGTATAATTCTAAATTTCAAAGCTCTTAATTAAACCTACCCGAATTTTATTAATTAAAAGACGACCATATCTAAATCAATCATTCTGGATAATAAACTAATTGCGAGAAGAAAATGGGGCGAAATTTGAGAATTGGTGTACCTATAAAAAAATACCGAAGAGGCTATTTGCTTAAAGGGTATACCCGATTATTTGCGGCGCGGAAAAGATTCCGATTTTAATTCTATTTTAAACCAAATACCTTTAAAAAATTTATCCTTTCCACTAAATCTTTCTATTAATCTTAAAAGCTAATTTCTGCATTGCACCCAAGAATTACAGTAGCATAATCTTTTATTGGAGGGTACACGGTTAACAATTAATAGTTTACTTCTTAGTATAAATTTCAATAAACTGTGAATTCTTCTGGTCAAAGGATAAAAATTTGATTTTCCCGGTGCTCGTATTGCTACCAAAAGGGATAACATAGGCCTTTATGCCGTCGTCAAATTCCCATTTTGGGTTTTCGAAAGTATTGTCACCTTTGTTAATCCAAACTCTTTCGTTTAGTTTTTCGCCAAGATTGGTAATAAAGAAAATATCATCAATTCCATCAAAATTTAAATCCATTATTATATAATCTCTTGTTCCGTTCGTGTGCGCAGTGGTTTGAACAGCGCTAATTGCATCAAGTTGAGTAAAATCGCTGTCTTTTGACCTAAAGATTTTTTGATCGCCAATTCCTCCTTCAGCAAAATAAAACAAGTTTGGTTTATTGGTTTTTGGATTGTTTAGTCCGAATACCTTGTAAGCACCGTACTTAGCACCAAAAGGTAATACACTCGACATGTTAGTTTTGGTGAAGCTGTTACCTGATACGTTAATGCGTTGAACTGTTGAAAATGGTATTTGATAATGATCAATGTAGGGAGCAGTAATTAAGTCCTGAACATTATCCCCATTAATGTCGGTAATGAAAATACTACCAGTTTGGTTGTTGGTAGTAATATGCATTTTTTTAGTTAAAGCACCGGCATTATTGATGAAAAGTGTCATTTCTTCTTGCGAAAAGGATTGGACAACCAAATCTTTGTCACCATCAGCATCTAAGTCGCCTACTGCAGAATTGTGATAAAAACGTTTAATATCTGTCAAATCACCAATTTGAGCTTTAGCAAAAGTGCCATTAGCTTTCCCAAAAAAACAGTGCGACACGAAGCCAGGATACTGACCATTGATCTTTAAGGAAGGAGTTTCTTTTCCATGATCAGCAAGGAATAAATCTTTGATACCGTCGCCGTTTAAATCCTCGTAGTAAAACGGACTTTTAGGGAACCCAACTTCCTGATAACCACCTAAAAATGCTGTTGTATTTTCGGTAAGTAGGCCAGTAGTTGAGTTAATACTAAATGACCTCAAATAGTCGTAAGTGGTTCCAAACAAATCGGCAAAAGATATAATAAGCGTATATACACCATTATTATTGATAATTTTTATGCTTTCTGGATGGATCGTGTTTACCTTCAAAGCCGTAGAAAAAATATTATCTTGCTTAGTACTATACGTAGTTTTAGTGTCAATTATTGGGGGTGGTGTTGGGGTAGTTGGCGTTGTTGAAGAAGTTGGGGTAGTAGGAGTAGTTGGAGTAGTTTTTTTACAAGCAACCACAGCGAGTATGAGCAATGCAAGGAATAATCTTTTCATTTAATTCTAAAATAAGTTTATGGTAAGCAAATTGTAAAAACTAGCCCATAGGTTTAAGATTAATTAAGTGAATTAAGTGATTCACCTATTATATAGAAAAATTAGTTCAATTAAATTCCTGCTTTAAAATAGGTAGCACCTCATTTTTAAGCGTGTATAAACTCTGCCGTTTATCATCTGAAGCAGAAATTCGTATAATGGCGTTATCAATGCGATATTTCAAATAAATTTGATGATTGATATTAGAGATAATATTTAATCTCAACTTACGCTGGTTATCTAAATTCTTTTTAGCAAGGCCCAATAAATCATTTACTTCAATAGTAGTTAAGCCGCCTTGTTTGGAAGTTAAAAGTGTATTCAATAAACTGAGTTCAGGTTCATCCAGATTGAGTTGAAGTTGCTTTTTATTTTTACGGAAGTAAGTAAATACTACCCCAAGTAAAACCAATACAAAGAGCCCCGCCAGAATATAATTGAGCTTAGATTTTGGTGAGTAAAACTGACCTATTGGCTCTGAATTTTGAAGCAGCTCTGCAATGCTAATGCTAAAGCGTTTGCCTGCCTCCTCATCCCAATAGCCGTGAATAATTCCCTCTTGAATATACATTAAAGGAGCAGCTTTATATGATTTTGTTTTATTCTGATAGTGAAAAACCTGATTTTTTACAGGGTCTATGATAAAGACCTCTTCTTCTGAAAATTGAACAAAATAACGCCCCGACCATCTAATTTCTCGCGCCTTTGCTTCCAAAAGTTTGGGCATGATATTCCCTAATAATTTCCAGCGATTGCTTGTAAAATCAAAAGCATACAATTCTGCATCAATCAGGGTAGGCTGCTTTTTCAAAAAAGAATGGTATTCTGAGCCTCCAGAATAAAATAAATCAGACTTTAAATCATAGCCATGGAATCCATTAAATATAGATTTAGGCCCTAAATTTTCTGCTTTGATATTTTCCCATTCTTTAGAATGCTCATCAAAAAAGGTCAATGCCTGGCTAAAATTCCAAAAGCCTGAGCCCCCAAAACTATGCAAGGTATTTTTACGGCGAAAAACACTGGCACCAAAATTATAGCCTGCATAATAAGTTCTATCGGCCTTGCTAAGTATGCCTTGAGCTTCATCAAAATCAAAAACGATCCCCGTGCCCGCAAGCACAAAGCGCCATTTAGACTCGCCCAAATAAAAACTGTAGCATGTGGTTCTGGGTGGCAGATGCTGGCTAACTAAACTGTCTAATTCAATTGGACGAATAACTTGCCATTGGCCTGGCTGAAATTCCAATTCGAGTTTTTTATTGTTTAGGTCAATTCTTTTTCTCAGCTGCACCGAACTATCCAACCAATTCAGATATTTAATATCTGCAAACAGGGAAAAACTATAGAAAACAAATAAAATAAAACCAGCCAGTACTTTCTTTATCATGAATAAGCTATAATTTCAAACCTAATAATACTCATTCATATATACACATCAAATTAAGTGAAGTACTAATTCACGTATTTTGACCTTGTAATTGTTGAGAAAGTGATAAATAAAAAACTAAACCCAATTAGGAATTCGAAAAAAGAATTTACTCGCTTTGTAAGTATTAGTACCCAAAAATAAAATTAACAACAAATCAA
>CAIJME010000281.1 GCA_903821625.1 uncultured Sphingobacteriales bacterium
TTACGCTGATCATGCCATCCAATTCTTGAGTAGCACAACAGCTAAGGCCAAACCATTTTTCTGTTATGTGGCCTTTACTTCACCGCATGATCCAAGAACACCACCCGATAAATTTTCAAGGATGTATGATCCGGAAAAAATTCCATTGCCTGCCAATTTTTTGATCAAACATCCATTTGATAATGGTGATTTAAATGTAAGAGATGAACAATTGTTGCCTGTACCTCGTGATCCGGATGCTATTAAAAAAGACATAGCTCTTTATTATGGTATGGTCAGTGAAATGGATGCACAAGTAGGACGGATTTTAGAAACACTTGAAAAAAGTGGGCTCAAGGAAAATACCTTAATTGTTTTTGCCGGCGATAACGGACTGGCTGTTGGGCAGCATGGTTTACTTGGCAAACAAAATTTATATGAACATAGCATCAGGGTACCCATGATTCTATCAGGCCCTGGTGTACCCATGAACAAGAAAACCGATGGATTTACCTACCTGAGTGATATTACACCCACAATCTTTGATTACCTGCAATTACCAAGACCATCAAGTGTTGAAGGGCGTTCATTATTGCCAGTTATTCAGGATCCATCAAAGAAAGTAAGATCATCTATCTATAATGTGTATGGGCACTGGAGCAGAAGTATAAAATCTGAAGATGGGTTTAAACTGATTGTATATAATGTAGATGGTATTGCAACTACTCAGTTGTTTAATCTCAAAATAGACCCATGGGAAATTAAAGACCTTTCCAAAGAGCCAGTATACCGTGAAAAAATCATGCAAATGAGAAATCTGTTGAAACAACAAATGGCAGCTGCATTCGACAACCTTAATATTGACCTGCCAAATTGGGGCAGAACAAATAGCCAAAAATCAAGGGGGAGCTGATTTTACTTAGTATTTATAAAATGAAAATAAAGCAATCAACTAATTACCTAGGTTTAATTACTGCCTGTTTGGTACTTGTGTTATCAAACAATGCCATTGGTCAAAAAAGCATTCCTCTTCCGAAAGCTAACCAGCTCAGATGGCAAGATGCTGAACTTACTGCATTGATTTCGTATGACCTGCATGTTTTTGATGGCAAACCATACAATCAGGCATTTAACAGGATCAATCCAATTGCCGATTATACTATTTTCAATCCTGTAAAACTGGATACAGATCAATGGATCAGGGCAGTTAAAGATATGGGTGGAAAGATCGCCATTTTAACGGCAACTCATGAAACCGGATTTGCACTTTACCAGTCAGATGTTAATCCATATTCCATGAAAGCCCTAAAATTTCAGGATGGAAAGGGTGATATTGTTCGTGATTTTGTTGCTTCATGCCAAAAATATGGGATTTTACCTGGCATCTATATTGGTATCCGATGGAATTCCAATTATGGAATTTATGATTTCAAGGTTCTTGATGACAATTCTCCTTTTGCAAAAAACAGACAGCAGTATTATAATAAGCTCTGTGAAAAAATGACTGAGGAGCTGATGTCAAGATATGGAGAACTGGCCATGGTCTGGTTTGATGGCGGTGCGCATGGTCCTGAATTAGGTGGGGCAAACATCCTACCCATCGTAGAAAAACACCAGCCCAATATTATTTTCTATCATAATACCCAGCGTGCCGATATCCGTTGGGGCGGTAGTGAAACAGGAAAGGTTAATTATCCATGCTGGGGAACTTTTCCATTCCCATACTCCCACTCCACGAACCAAAAAGTAATCTTCAAAAATGATTTCCAGCTACTTAAAGAGGGCGATCCTGATGGAGAATATTACATGCCGGCAATGAGCGATGCCCCATTACGTGGATATAAGGGTCGACATGAATGGTTTTGGGAGCCTGGCGATGAAGATCATATAGAACCATTGGAAAACCTGATGGAGATGTATTATGGCTCTGTAGGCAGAAATTCAACTCTTATCCTGGGTTTAACTCCAAATGCTGAGGGTCTTATCCCAGAACCTGATGTAAACCGATTGAGGGAATTTGGGATGGAAATCAATAAGCGTTTCTCTTCAGCAATAGCAAAGGGTGCCGGGAAGGGTAACAGTCTTGTATTAAATTTAAAAAAATACCAAAAGATCGACCACCTGATACTCATGGAAGATATTACCCTGGGTGAACGGATCAGGGAATTTAAGATTGAGGGCAAAACAAGGGATGGCTGGAAATTGATCAGTAAAGGATCAAATGTAGGCCATAAGTTCATATCCAGGTTTAAAGAATTGGAAGTTTCAGCTTTGAGGCTAAGTATCAGCAAAAGCCTTGCAGAACCAAATATCAGAGACTTTTCAATTTATAACTCCTCTTCTAATCCTTAAGTTCAGAATATCAATAATTAGTTAACCCGAGTAGTAGCCTAATTAACGTGAGATCGATATTAAACTATCTAAAGATTAATATTTAACCACATAGATTGACTGTTATTAAGCTTTAAAGAAGACATAGATTGAAGCAAAGCTTCAAGGCTATCTGTGTCTAAAATGCAGGTTAGAAGCTATAAAATGCTATGTTTCTATGTGGTTTTTAATATTATGTCGAGTTCACGTTAATTGACCAGAAAATGAAGAATTCTGCATGCATTGCCTTTGCTGTTTGTGTTCTTCTCAGAACTGGTACGGATAATAATTGAATGTTTTTTATCCTGTAATTCATCATCAAGCATTAAATACCATGGAAGGTGAAGCCCGCCACTCCATTGAGTATAGAGGTCTGTCTTTTTAAAGGCAGCTCCATCAATACTGTATTCAATCATACCCGCATCAGGACCAGCAACTAAGCAAATGCCAATGGCTGTGCCAGAAAAATTAAGCTTCATTTCTGCTCCTGCCTGATCAGCAATTAATGCAGGCAGATTAACATATTGTTTTCGTGTAGAAACACCATCTTCAGGTTTCCAATTCACAACTTGGGTCCAATTTTTTAATTCAGAAGCATTTTTAACCGCAAAATACTGCCCTGATGCATAACTAAATTTGTCAAGTACTGCGGGTAGCGCATGCGCAGATGGTATTCCAGCAGATTCCAAAATACCGAAAGAGTGATCAAGAAAAGTACTGATAGACCGCGTATAAATTTCATGACCAAATGGGGATGGATGAAGATCCTTAAAATCATCCTTCCAATTAAATTCTGCTGCCTCTATTCGATCACATACCTCTTTGGCTAA
>CAIJME010000282.1 GCA_903821625.1 uncultured Sphingobacteriales bacterium
GCTATCCACTAAAACTGCAGCTGGTAATTCACCACCCGAAAGCACATAATCTCCGATTGAGATTTCCCTTGTTACAAAAATATCCCTGATCCGCTGGTCAATTCCCTTATAATGTCCTGCCAGAATAATCACATTTTTTTTATCAGAAAGTTCATTCGCCATACTCTGATTGAGGGTCTTACCATCAGGTGTCATAAAGATGATCTCATCATAGTCGCGCTCTGATTTCAGTTTTTCGATACAATTTGCAAAAGGCTCAATACCCATCACCATTCCGCTTCCTCCACCATACTGATAATCATCTACAGATTTCTGCTTGTTGCTTGAATAATCTCTCAGATTATGAACTACGATCTCTGCTAACCCCTTTTTCTGGGCACGCTGCAAAATAGAATGTGCAAAAGGACTCTCCAGCAAGTCAGGCAATACGGTTATGATATCAAAACGCATGATGCAAAGATAGGAAGGAGGATTGAGATATGAGATATGAGATGTGAGATATGAGACTGAAAGGACTGCATAGATAACCCGTTTCAACCTGAGAAGCGGAATTAGATTTGTAGGGCCTTGTGATTACCTGACTAAGCTGAGATAGAGTTGCCAGGGTGCCGTCATTCCGAACACGCTGCTCAAATTTTACCTTTATCCTTAAATTGGAAGCGCGGAGGAATCCCATATTTATTGGCACAGGCCTCACAAATCAATCGGCAAGCATAATTACTGGGATCATAGGTTTGAGATTCCTCGTCGTGCTTATTTCGAAATGAACGAGCGGATAAAACTATGATTGGAGTACGAAAATACCAGCACGGAAGCCCCCGGAATCGGATTGCAATCCATTATTAGGCTTAAATACAAAAATGTAAAAACAATCCAACTTCATTTAATCCCCTTCTTCCAGTGAAAAAATTTCAGAAACAGGCACACCAAATACTCTGGTCATTTTTAAGGCAAGGACAGTTGAGGGAACGTATTTACCGGATTCTATTGTATTAATGGTTTGGCGCGATACCTGTATTCTTTCAGCAAGATCTGCCTGGGTAATATTCATGTTGGCTCTTTGAATGCGCAAATTATTTTTCATCTTCTTCCCTTTCTCTCCTCAGGCGGTACAGACTATAATTGAATTTGGCAATGAAAATCAGAGGTATAGTAAACATATTATAAATCAAAACTACATAAAATGAGCCGCCATAAAACATAAAGTTAAGGATAAACAAAATGACGAAACTAATCAAAACCGACCACTGCAAGCATTTTAAACGCATCAGAGATATATATTCATCCTCTATTTTCTCACGGGCAAATACAATTATCATTAAACCAATTATTACACCAGCTAAAGCTAATTCGTTAGTAAGATTGGCGTCAAAAAAGAGACTTTCTTTAAGTGGCAGAACAAGGCCAGGGATACTATAATCCCAATATAATGTAGCCAGACCCAAACACGCAAACAGAATAAAAATTATCCAGCCAACTACCTTGTATTTGCCCGGAATTAAAAGTGAATTTTCCATGTCAATTTTATTTTACTAAATGTAAAGTTTATTTGATATAAATACACATAAATTTTACATTTTTTAATTTTTAGATTCAGAAAATATGGAAAATAATTTGTGGATGGCTAATTAAACAATTGCAAAATGAAACACAAAACAAGCTTTTACACCGTTTAACAATCATTTCTTGTGCAAAAACTGGTCGCCATAAACATGATTATGGTTCATTAGGAGCAGAGACTACGATATTTCAACCAGGAAAACTAATTTTCCCCATCGAAATAGAAGGAACACCCGGATGCGAGCCAAAATCAGTACTACCGCCAGCCACCGATTCATTGGCAAGCAAAGCGAACAGAACTGCTTCTTTTGCATCAGGAGCAATACCCAGATCAGAAGTAAATTTAAGTTTTTTACCAAGCTGCTCTTCGATCATGCCAGTCAGCATAGGATTATGCATACCGCCTCCGCTGATATAAATTTCATAGGCTCCTTTGCCTTCAACACAAAAAGTAATAGCCTTTACAATCGCATTTGCAGTAAATGCAGCTAGGGTGGCCATTATATCTTCATTTGAAAGGTCATTTAACCCTGAGTTTTGAATAGCATTGTTTAAATATGCCAAACTGAAAAGTTCTGGGCCCGTAGTTTTTAGGTATCCTGATCTGAAAAAATCATGGTCAAACAGTGAATCCAATAATTTAAAATTCACTTTTCCACTTGATGCAATCGCCCCATCCTGATCAAAATACTTTCCGGGATAGTTCAACTGAACGAATTGATCCATCAGGGTATTACCCGGACCCACATCTGAACAGAAAAAATCGGTTGAACCTGCAGAAGGAAGAAATGTGAAATTGGAAATGCCTCCAATATTGAGCATGATCCGGTTTTCATCAGGATCCGAAAAAAGCAAATAATCGCCATAAACCGACAGTGGAGCACCTTCACAACCAGCCGCTACGTGTTTTTGCCTGAAATCACTGATCGTAATTATTCCGGATCTCTTGGCCAGGTGATCGCCATCACCAATCTGCAGAGTAGCATTAGAATAAGCATCCGCATCACGCTGCCGTTTGGGAGCATGGTAAATGGTTTGGCCATGACTGGCGATCAGGTCAATATCTGCGGCTGAAACACCCCAATCATTTAAACTTTCGAGTAGTAGTCCCCCATAATAATCACCTATAAACGCATTTAATAAAGTAACCTTTTCCAGGTCGACGGTTCTCTTTGCAAAAACAGATTTAAGATCTTCTTTGAATGCAGGCAAATATCCTTTACTCACAAAGTTTATGAGCTTTACTTTGGTTTCTAATCC
>CAIJME010000283.1 GCA_903821625.1 uncultured Sphingobacteriales bacterium
AGGAGCTATTAAAGACTATGGTTGCCTTTCGTAATTTAATAGATGTTTATAAGGTTAGTGATTACATGGCTTGTGCCACTTCGGCTATGCGGGAAGCAAGTAATGGTTCTTCAATAGTTTCTTTAATTAAGTCTGAAGCAGGGATTAATCTGGAGATCGTGGAAGGTCAAAGGGAGGCAAATATTATCTATGCAAGTCATATTGAGGAGAGTTTGGATCGCAAAAAAGACTATTTATATATTGATGTAGGAGGAGGCAGTACAGAACTTTCGGTATTCAGTAAGGGAGAAATGGTTGCCTCACGTTCATTTAATCTTGGGGGTATAAGGATTCTTGATAATCAAGATAAAGATGAGACCTGGGCAGACATGAAGGAATGGGTGAAGCATCAGGCTCAGACCAATAAAAATTTGTCGGGTATTGGTACGGGAGGAAATATTAACAGGTTGTTTAGAATGGCCGATCAAAAAGATGGAACTGCCATCACTTTTTTAAAGCTAAAATCTATCTATGATTACCTAAATTCATTCTCATTAAAAGACAGAATTAATGTTTTGGGTCTTAATCAGGATAGGGCAGACGTCATTATTCCTGCAGCAGAAATATATCTGAGTGTTATGAAATGGGGTGGTGTAAAGCAAATATTTGTCCCTAGAGTAGGCCTTGTTGATGGGATAATTCAGCTTTTAATTGACAAAAATTTCACTGAATAATCTTTACAGTTTTAAGATGCAACGATCTTTTTTGATCCAATCCAGAGGAAATAGGTGATAACAGGCGCCATAACAACATCCATCGTGTAATGGACATGCTGAAGTAGTACCGCAATTCCAATAATTATGGTAGCTAATAAGGCTAGAATTTTATCCGTTCTTTTCTTCAAACATAAAAACATCAGAAACATTGCTGCGGTATGACCAGAAAAAAATAAATCTTTCGTGATGAATTTCGGGCCATAGAAATGATTGCTGATCGGATCATGAATAGGAATTAAATCAGCTGGTGCATTCAGGGGTATAAGCCCAATAGAAACAAACCTGGATAGATTGATGAGGATAAAGCCCCAAAGAAAGGTCAGAAATATGTTAGGATCTTGCTTAAATCTACTGAATGTCAACAAGGTCATTGACCAGATAACGGTAAATATATAGATAGAGAGGTCATAGGCAGGGAGCCATGACAACAAATAATCATTAAAACTGATCCCATTTCTCTGCTCTATTGCCTGATAAAAAAATGGCAGTGAAAACAGAATAAAAGAAATAAGAATTAATCCGGTTATTAATTTTTTTCTATAATCAGAAGATTGCCAGTTAATTTTCCATACACCGACAGAAGTTCTTTGTTCAGACATTTATATTTTTTTAAAGCGAGCAAACTTACAAGTTTAAATTTTTATCAGGACAATTAATCTTGTATTTTTTCTAATCAGAATCGAATTAGAGCGTTTAAAACGCATTTGAGCAGGATATTAGTATATAATTAAAAATCTATTTTTTTAAAGAATCCACCCGGATGGATTAACTGGAGTTCCACCTTTCCAAATCTGGAATTGCATTTCTGTTACACCCTCCGACTGATCTGTTGCAACTGCACCAATAGATTGTCTTGCTTGAACTTCCTGTCCAGCTGAGACACTCACATTTTTAAGTTTTGAATAGATAGAAAAATATTCGCCATGCCTGATGATTACAGTGTACGTATTTACTAGAAAAATAACTTTACTCACTTTCCCACCATAAACTGCTGAAACAGTAGCGCCTGGTTCAGTTTTTATATTTATTCCTGGGTTAAAAATAGTGACATTGTTGTATTTATGCTGGCCAAATCCCTGAGTTATTATTCCTGAAGCCGGCTTTTGTAAACGGCCTCTGCTTCCCAAGAATGAAGAAGAAAGTTTTGCATCTGCCGGACTTGATGCTAGTATTGATGAACCTTTAGCTTCAATCACGGTTTTCTTTTCAGTGGTAGATGATTCTGGAATCTTTTCTTTGGTTAGTTTTGCTTTTGCTGCGGCTGCCAGTCTTTCACGTTCAGCAGCTTTTCGCTGTTCTGCTAAAATTTCTTTTCTGATAGCTGACTGAATAGCATTATTTAAGTCGGAAGCTTCCTTTTGTTTTTTAGCTAATAACTTTTGAAGATCTTGTTGCTGTTTGGTTAATGTTGTTAATATTTTAGATTGTTGAATCTTATCTTTTCCTAAAACTTTTTTCTCTGAGATCTGATCCATTAATAAGCTACTTTTTTCCTTTTTATTTTGATCCAGAACAGAAATTTCTTTCTTTAATATTACTTGAGTACTCTGAATATTACTGGCTTGCTTTTTCCTAAATTGTCCTGCCTGCTGAATGTATTTTAACCTCATATAGGCTTGATTAAAATCATTGGCAGCAAATAGGAACATTAATTTATGGTAAGCCCCCTGATTTTTGAAAGCAAATTGGATCATTTTTGCATACTCGGCTTTCAGCTTGTCTAAATTTGTTTGTAAACTCTTTACCTCGGTTGTATTACTGATAATTTTGCTGTCGAGCATTCTGATCTCCGAATTTATAGTGTGGATCTTTTCCTCCCGTAACCTGATCTGTGTATTTAATAGATTGATTTGATTCAGTGATAGTTTTTTGCTTTTATCAATTTTATTTCTACTTTTCTTAAGTTGTTCAATTTCTTTATTGATCACATCCTTGCGCTTTTTAAGAGCGGAGCTGCTTTGTGAAAAAGCTGAATTAACAGTAATCATTAAAGCTAAAAAGATGATGAATTTAAGCAGACGCATAGTTGGTTATTGAGCGTGGCAAAACTATTAACAATAGATGAAATACTGCCATTATTTTTCATAAAAATGTTTAAAGTATTTATCGATCTTATTTCAAAAATTTGGTTGAAATTCTTACTACTTTTACGGGGCACACGTAATATATGCCTTCTCTTAAGCACCCTATCTATACTATCCAATTTGCTCTTCTTTGTTTGAGTTCATTCTTATTTTCAGCGAGCTTCAATATGCTAGTTCCAGAATTACCTGCATATCTGAGCAGTATGGGCGGTGCAGAATTTAAAGGCTATATTATTGGTCTTTTTACTATAACAGCCGGAATTGCCAGACCATTTAGCGGAAAACTTACCGATAAGATTGGTCGTGTTCCAGTAATGGCTGTAGGGTCATTGGTTTGCGTATTCTGCGGATTATTATATCCACTTCTTACTACTGTTGCAGGGTTTTTATGGCTTAGGTTGTTTCATGGATTTTCAACAGGGTTTAAGCCTACAGCCACAGCAGCTTATGTTGCAGATATAGTTCCTGCAAATAGATGGGGAGAAGCAATGGGAATTCATGGACTTTGTTTTAGTACTGGTTTAGCAATCGGTCCGGCTATTGGCAGTGAATTAACACAAAGATTCTCAATTAACGCACTATTTTATTGTTCTTCCTTTATTGCGCTGTTATCGATCATCATCCTAATGAATATGAAGGAGACTATTAAAAAGAAAGAAAGTTTTAAATTTTCAATGCTTAAGATGCATCGTAAAGAACTGATTGAACTAAGGGTATTACCCGGTGCTTTTGTCACTTTTCTTTCCTATTTAAGTTACGGTGCAATTCTTACTGTAATTTCTGACTGGGGTAGTCATCTGGGAGTGGTAAATAAAGGTCTCTTTTTTATGGTCTTTACCATTTCATCTTTGTTGATTCGATTTTTGTCTGGTAAAATGTCAGACCGTATTGGGAGGGTCAGCATCATCAAATTATCTTTATTCCTGTTGGTAATTGCGATGATTATGATTGCAAGATCAGATTCAGCATTATTTCTGATGTTTTCTTCAGCAGTTTATGGAGTCGCAACCGGAATGTTATCTCCTGCAATAACTGCCTGGATAGTTGACTTAAGTCATCCTGATTATAGAGGGAAGGCTATTGCTACTATGTACATAGCTTTAGA
>CAIJME010000284.1 GCA_903821625.1 uncultured Sphingobacteriales bacterium
AGCCATTTATTGAAATGAATGGCTCTTAATACACTCCACTAATTCAGATCTCACTTAATTTAAAGGTATCCTTAACACGGATGCCTTTTTCTGTTTCTTGTAGCGTGCAACATTCATTCACAGGATCGTGTTCAAAAAATAATATATAATCATTTTGAACTGCCTCTTCAAGGAATTTCTTCTTTTCTTTCAATGTTTTGAGCGGGAACATATCATAGGACATGACATAAGGCATTGGAATATGCCCAACGGATGGGAGCATATCGGCCATGTACAAAATGGTTTTACCTTTGTAACTGATCTGAGGTAACATCATTGAATCAGTATGGCCAAAAGCAAAGCGAATCTGGATGTTATCAGTAAAGGATACACCATCCAAAGTATCAATAAATTTTAATTTTCCGCTTTCCTGAATAGGTAAAATATTTTCCTTTAAGAATGAAGCTTTTTCACGATCATTCGGTTCAACAGCCCATTGCCAGTGTTCTTTATTACTCCAATAGGTGGCATTTTTGAAGGCAGGAACTAAATTTCCATCTGCTTGTCTTTCAATAGATCCACCACAATGGTCAAAATGCAGATGAGTTAAAAAAATATCCGTTATATCGTCTTTAGAGGATTTAAGATTTGTAAGCGATTTTTCAAGAGTATCATCGCCATGTAAATGGTAATGCTTTAAAAAACGCTCATCCTGCTTATAGCCTATACCGTTATCGATAAGAATAAGGCGATCTCCCTCTTGTATTAGCAAACATCTCATTGCCCAACTACACAAATTAAATTCATCTGCCGGATTAGTCTTTTGCCAGATAGATTTTGGAACTACACCAAACATAGCTCCACCATCCAACTTAAAAAATCCAGTATCAATTGTGTATAATTTCATATTAGAATTTAATGCCAATGCTAAAATTCAATTTATAAGTGAATCACTTCACCATAGGCATCAGCAGCTGCTTCCATAATTGCCTCACTCATGGTAGGGTGTGGATGCACGGTCTTGACGATGTCCATACCTGTTGTTTCGAGCTTTCTAGCTACCACAACTTCGGCAATCATTTCTGTAACATTAGCGCCAATCATGTGAGCGCCAAGGAATTCACCGTATTTAGCATCAAAGATAACTTTGACAAAACCATCTTTGGCTCCGGCAGCACTGGCTTTACCCGAAGCTGAAAAGGGAAACTTCCCAATTTTTAGCTCATATCCAGCTTCTTTTGCTGCTTTTTCGGTATAACCAACTGAGGCAATCTCAGGTGAGCAATACGTACAACCCGGTATATTGTTATAGTTTAATGGTTCTGGATGATGGCCAGCTATTTTTTCAACACAAATAATTCCTTCTGCCGAAGCAACATGAGCTAGTGCCTGACCTTTAACAATATCACCAATAGCATATACACCTTCTATATTTGTTTTGTAAAAATCATCAACCTGAACTCGACCTTTATCCATCTGAACTCCAACTTCTTCTAGGCCTAAGTTTTCAAGGTTAGGACTATACCCGACGGCAGAAAGTACGATATCGCATTCAATTATTTCAGTTCCTACGGCGGTTTTAACCTGTACTTTACAACCTGAACCTGAGGTATCAACAGACTCTACATTAGTTCCGGTCATAATTGTTATTCCTGATTTTTTGAAGCTTCTTAGCAGTTGTTTAGAAATATCCTCATCCTCTACAGGTACAATATTATCTAGGTATTCTACGATGGTAACTTTAGTTCCCAGCGTATTATAAAAATATGCGAATTCAACACCTATAGCTCCAGAACCTACAACAACCATAGATTTTGGTTGCTTTGCTAATACCATAGCCTGTCGATAACCAATAATTTTTTTGCCATCCTGCTTTATATTCGGTAATTCTCTTGATCGTCCGCCTGTTGCAAGAATGGTATGCTTTGCAGTATATTCTTTTGAAGATCCATCAGGATCCATCACGTCAATTTTACCACCTTTTTTTTATTTTTCCTGTACCCATGATGACATCGATCTTATTCTTTTTCATCAGGAACTGAACGCCCTTGCTCATTCCATCGGCTACTCCGCGGCTTCTTTTAATAATTGCTCCGAAATCAACTTCTGCACCCTGTACATTGATTCCATAATCTGCTGCATGAGTAATATATTCAAACACATTAGCACTTTTTAATAATGCTTTTGTAGGAATACAACCCCAATTCAAACAAATTCCACCGAGAGATTCGCGTTCAACTATTGCAACTTTTAAGCCTAACTGTGCTGCACGAATGGCGGCTACGTATCCGCCTGGCCCGCTTCCGATAATAATGATGTCGTAATTCATATATAATATTTGTAGTACAATGTAGAATTAAGGCAAATCTAACAAAATACTCAAGTGGTTTAAAATATTTGCCCCGACTAATATTGATTTATTATATAACATGTTAATAACACCGAAATGTAGAAAAGTATCTTTTAAATTTAACACTTACTTAATACAAGTTCTAATTAAGTTATAAAAATGCTATGTATATTTGCATGGATTTAATCAATCAATCAATTAAAAATCATTTTATGAAGAAAATTTTACTAGCGACTCTTGTTGTTTTATCAACTGTGTTTAATATTTCTGCACAGGTAACCACAAGTAGTTTATCGGGTACTATTCGTGATTCAAAGGAATCACTGATCGGTGCTACAATTAAGGCTACACATCAGCCTACTGGAACTATTTACGGTTCTTCTTCTGGTGTCGACGGACGATTCAATATCCCTAACATGCGTGTTGGAGGTCCTTACCTTATTCAAGTAACTTATGTTGGATACCAGGCGGAATCATTCAGCGAAGTAAAGTTGAAATTAGGCGAGCCTTTTGTGTTAAATATTTTACTTACTGAATCTGGAAGACAACTTCAAGAAGTAGTAATTACTGCACAAAATCCTAATTCAGTATTAAATGCTAATCGTACCGGTGCAACAACCAATATTGGTCGTGACCAAATTCAAAATGTACCTACAATCAGCAGAAGTGTCAATGACCTAACTAAATTTACTCCTCAGGCAAACGGCGCTTCAATTGGTGGGGGTAACTACCGTCAGAATAACTTTACAGTAGATGGTTCAGATTTCAATAACCAATTTGGTATTGGAAGTAACCTGCCTGCAGGTGGCTCTCCAATTTCAATTGATGCTATTGAAGAAGTTTCAGTAAATGTTGCACCGTATGATGTAAGAATGTCTGGTTTTGTAGGTAGTGCAATTAACGCGGTAACTCGTTCAGGAAAAAACAACTTTTTCGGAAATGCTTTTTTCGGTATGCGTAATCAAGGTAACCAGGGAAATAAGGTTGGAGATAATACCATTGTTTTACAACCGCTTGACGTGACTCAATTCGCACTTAGTTTAGGTGGACCGATCATTAAAAATAAGCTTTTCTTTTTCGCAAATATTGACCGTACTGATGAGGTTAGACCTGGTCAAAATAGGGTTGCAGCTACAAGTTCAGCACCGTTTGGTTCAAATCCGAATGTTGCTCGTCCATTAGCTAGCGAAATGGATATGATTAGTAATTATCTAAAAAATACCTATGGTTATAATCCTGGAGTGTATCAGGGCTATGCAAATAAAAGCAATAACTATAAATTTTTAGCTCGTCTTGACTGGAATATAAATAAAGATCACCGTTTTAACATTCGTTACAACCAAGTAGAAAGTAGTTCTCCATCTTTTATCAGTTCTTCAACTAGTGGAACAGGTTTTAACTTTCCTAATAATGGGGGTCGAGGTAATCCTGGTCATTTACAATTCAGTAATTCAAATTATACTCAAGAGGCTAATCAATATTCATTGGCTGCCGAGTTAAACTCTTCATTTGGATCTAAATTCTCAAACACCTTAAGAGGTAGTTTTACACACCAGAATGACCCAAGGGGTTCTGAAAGTGACATTTTTCCTTTAGTTGATATTATGAAAGATGGAACAGCATTTACCACTTTTGGTTATGAGCCTTTTACTTATGGTAACTTAAGAGATGTTCAGACGTACAGTTTTACAGATAATTTCACAATGAATCTTGGGAACCATGAATTAACTTTAGGTGCTCAAATGGATTTTAGTACTACCAAAAATGGATTTCAGCGTTTTGGAACAGGTGCTTACCGTTTTAATTCTTGGAATGATTTTGTTTCTGGTGCTAAACCGAATGATTATGCTATCACCTATTCATTATCTCCTGGTTATGTGCAGGCATTCCCAACATTTAAATTCCAACAGTATTCAGCTTATCTTCAAGATAATTTCCGCGTAGGTGAGAAGTTGAACATCACAGCAGGTCTTCGTTTTGAATTGCCAACATATCCTGATGTACCTGAAATAAAAACACATCCTTTAATTGCTCCATTAAGTTTTTCTCAGGGAAGAAAAATAGATAC
>CAIJME010000285.1 GCA_903821625.1 uncultured Sphingobacteriales bacterium
CAAACCCTATATAAATCTTCACAACTTATCGTAGTTACCACGGCTTCCTGGAATAAAATTGAGGGGCAAATGAATGTCTATGAATACAAATCGGGTGTATGGAAATTGGTTCTAAAGAATATTCCAATAGTGACAGGCAGAAGCGGCATGGCCTGGGGAAGGGGATTGCATCACCCAGAATTCAATAGAGGCCGGTTAAAAAAAGAAGGTGATGGCAATTCGCCAGCAGGTATATTTTATTTAAGTGGTTTATTTGGATACCAAGACATAAGCGCTAAAATGGCTTCCTTGAAAGTTGATCTACAAACCTTCTGTGTGGATGATTCTAAATCAGCTTTTTATAATCAAATAGTGAAGACAGACACCGTTAAAAAAGATTGGACCTCGGCCGAAACCATGCGGATGAAAAGTGATGTTTATAAGTATGGTATCTTTGTAGACTACAACATTAAGCCCGCGGTTCCTAACGCGGGGTCCTGTATATTTATGCATATTTGGAGTGGGAGCGATAGTCCCACAGCTGGCTGTACCGCGATGAAAGAAACCGATATCCTGAAGCTCATTGATTTTCTTGACCAGAAAAAAAATCCTGTTCTGGTTCAGGTACCGCGTGCAGAATATGATAAAATGAAAAAGCTGTATAAATTACCCTAGCTTAATCGCATTTCTTGTGTTATTACCATCTATACTAAAAAACAAAAAGTTTACTGATGAAAATTAGCACCTTTGTATCTTAAGATTTTACCATGTTTGAAAACAAAGGACGCACCGAAATAGAGCAATTGGGAGAGTTTGGACTAATTGATCATCTAACCAAAAATTTTGAAATTACTAATAAAAGCACGCTTAAAGCCATTGGTGATGATGCGGCTGTTTTGAGTTTTGAAGGTAAGAAAACCCTGATTTCAACCGACCTTTTACTCGAGGGAATTCATTTTGATCTGGCCTACACCCCATTAAAACATTTGGGCTACAAAGCCGTTCAGGTCAACCTGAGCGATATATATGCAATGAATGGAACAGCAACTCAAATCACGGTATCCATCGGCTTATCCAGTAAATTTCCGCTAGAAGCTATTGAGGAATTATATCAAGGGATTAGCATTGCATGCGAAAAGTATGGTATTGATGTGGTAGGTGGTGATACAAGCTCATCTAAACAGGGCTTGATCATTAGCGTAAACAGTATTGGTTATGCCGACGAAAAGGACATCTGTTATCGCAATGGCGCAAACGAGGGCGATCTTTTATGTGTTTCGGGCGATCTTGGTGGTGCATACATCGGGCTTCAGTTACTTGAAAGAGAAAAAAACATATTTCTTGAAAACCCGAATATTCAACCCGATTTAGAAGGCAAGGATTATATCGTAGAGCGTCAGCTTAAACCAGAATCTAGAAAAGACATCGTTGAATCGTTGAAGCAAATGAAAATCAAGCCAACGTCTATGATTGATATTTCGGATGGACTTGCTTCCGAAATACTTCACATCTGTAAACAGTCAAACAAGGGTTGTAATTTATACGAGGAGAAAATTCCTATCGACCCAATGACCTATGATACAGCCCGAGAGTTTGGTATCGACCCAACGGTTTGCGCTTTAAACGGTGGTGAAGATTATGAATTGCTCTTCACAATTAAGCAGTCTGATTTTGAAAAGATTAAAAACAATCCAGACATTTCTATAATTGGTCACATGACCGAAGCTTCTGCGGGATGTAACCTGATTTCCAAATCAGAAAAAGTTCACCCTATTAAAGCACAGGGTTGGAACTCTTTGAAAGCCAATCAAGAATAGGGTTGTTTCAACGAGTTTCTCAATAAAAAAGGCATATATTTAGTTAAGCCATAGTATAACTCATGAATACAAGAGCATGTAAATTTCTTTTGGTCTTATTGACATGGTCAATGAGTACCATTGCGCAGAGTAATAACAACAGTTCGCCCGCACCAGTTTTTCCAATACCAACTAAAGAGCAAATGTTGTGGCATGAAATGGAAACCAATGCATTTGTGCATTTTACCACCAATACCTTTACTGGTTTGGAATGGGGATATGGTGACGAAAAGGAATCTATATTTAATCCTACCGCATTGGATGCTGGTCAATGGGCAAAAACACTAAAGGAAACAGGGTTTAAAACCATGATTTTGACTACAAAACATCACGATGGTTTTTGTTTATGGCCAAGTAAGTATACCGAACATTCGATAAAGAATAGTCCTTATAAAAGCGGGAAAGGCGATTTAGTTAAAGAAGCAGCAGATGCTTCAAAAAAATACGGGCTTAAATTTGGAGTTTATTTGTCGCCCTGGGACAGAAACCATCCAGAATATGGCCGACCGGCTTATTTGGAATACTATAGAAATCAGTTAAAAGAATTATTTACCAATTACGGGCCAGTTTTTGAAATGTGGTTTGATGGTGCAAACGGTGGCGACGGATTTTATGGCGGAGCCCGCGAGGCTAGAAAAATAAATGCCAAATCTTATTACGATTGGCCAAAAAC
>CAIJME010000286.1 GCA_903821625.1 uncultured Sphingobacteriales bacterium
ATTGAAACAGAGCATTGGATCAAAGAAGCAGAGGACAGAGGTGCCGGAGAGATTCTGCTGACCTCTATGGACCATGATGGCACTAAAGCAGGTTTTGATAACGAATTATTAAGAAAAATAAATGATACAATTAGTATTCCATTGATTGCATCTGGTGGAGCTGGAACTGTGCAGCACTTTGTAGATCTGTTCAAAATGACCAATGTTGATGCAGCTCTTGCTGCTTCAGTTTTCCATTATGGTGAGATCTTGATTCCGGATCTTAAGAATATATTAGATCAAAATAATATTGAGGTTAGACTATAATCTCTAAAAACAGAAGAAATGACAATTGATTTTAACAAAAGTGAAGGCCTGGTACCTGTTATCATTCAGGATGAAAAAACACTTGAGGTACTGATGTTGGGATACATGAATTCAGAGGCTTATGAAATGACAGTTTCGGAAAGAAAGGTTACCTTTTTTTCAAGAACTAAAAACCGACTTTGGACCAAGGGCGAAGAAAGCGGTAATTTTCTTCATGTTGTTTCGATAAAAGAAGACTGCGACAATGACACCTTACTGATCAGGGTGAATCCTGTGGGACCTACCTGTCACAATGGTACTAGAAGTTGTTTCGATACCAATTTCAATCAGAATTTCATTTTCGAATTAGAAAAAATAATTGAGGATCGCTATGCGAATCCATTAGAAGGATCTTATGTGAATAAGCTCCATGAAAAGGGGATCAATAAGATTGCACAGAAAGTTGGAGAGGAAGGTGTTGAGACCGTAATTGCTGCATTGAACGAAACAGAAAATGATTTTATCAATGAAGCATCTGATCTGATATTCCATTTATTGGTTTTAATGCGAGAAAAGAATGTTAGTTTATCAACTATCGCCCAAAATTTGGAGAACAGACATTCAGGGAAATAATATTAACTGTTTCAGCTTATTATGACTGATTGAAATAGAATGATTCAGATTCAAAACACTGCAACCCTATCCGGTCATCAAAATCCAATCTACACCGTAGAAAACTCACAGAAAAAAGGTATTTTTTTTACTGCCGGCAATGATAAAGGGGTGGTTGAGTGGAGCGCAGAGAAACCCGGATTTATAAAGGTGCTGTTCCCCGTAATTTCATCCGTTTATTCACTGCATAGCCCTACTTCAGTGCCTCTGCTTCTTGCCGGTGAGCGCAATGGACAGGTTGAAGTGTTTAATTTTGAAAAACAAAAGGTCAGTGGGGTATTACAATTCCATAAGCTTCCTGTTTTTGATATCAAATCGGTTACTTCAAAAAACGAAGTATTACTTTCTTCAGAAGATGGCACAGTCTCAGTTTGGGATCTGACTGATTTAAAAATGCTATATAATTTCAAGGTTGCCGATGCAGCTATACGGGTGATTAGTATCAGTCCTGATGAAAAAACCGTAGCTCTTGGCTGCAAAGACCATACTATCCGGGTGTATGATCTAAAAGATTATAGCCTTTTATATGTGCTTGATCAGCATACCATGCCAATAAGTTCTTTACAATTCTCTCCAGATGGCAAACAGCTAATTTCTGGAAGCAGAGACGCTCAATTGAAAGTATGGAGCACTATTGATTATTCACTGATTCAAAGTATACCTGCACATCTTTTTGCCATCTATTCGATTGCGTTTCACCCAAGCCTCCCCTACTTGGCAACAGCAAGCAGAGACAAAAGTATTAAGATTTGGGATACTGAAAACTTTGATCTGAAAAAAACAATCAGTATCGAAAAGGGATATGATTGCCACCACTTATCTATCAATAAAATAATATGGGAACCAATTAATAATCAGCTAATTTCAGTTAGCGATGATAAATTGTTGAAAATTTGGAAGGTGGAGTTTGGAAGGTGAGGTAGCAGAGGTAGGAGGCAAGAGGTAGGAGGTATGAAGTAGGAGGTCTGAGGTAGGAAGTCTGAAAAAAGCAGAAAATTTCAATTAGTACTAAACAGTTTTTGATCTTGGTTCTGTTGTCTGTTATCTGTTGTCAGTTGTCAGAAGAACGAGGTCTGAGGTATGAGGTGCTGTTATGAAATGAAGCAGAATCTATCTCAATACTCAATACGCAATACTCAAAATTAGTTATCAGTTGTCTGTTATCAGTTGGTTAGTAGTTAGTTGGTTAGTTGATTAGGTGGTTAGTTATTGCTTCGTAATTCCTAATTCGCAATTTTATTACTAAAAAATAATTTCCAACTTAATCTAATCTCAATACTAACTACTCAATACTAACTACTAAATACTAACTACTAACTACTCAATACTAACTACTCCCTTAATTAAATCGCTTAACGATTCTCAACTTATGCGTATACTTATTCAACTCAGTATTATAAATACCCTGTGTATCAATTGAATCGATCCTTACTCTTCCCGAAGCGTGTATGATTTGCTGATTATTTAGCATGATGCCCACATGGGTGATCCGCCCATCTTCATTATCAAAAAATGCCAAGTCGCCTGCTCTTGATTCTTGTAAAAAGCCTAAAATAGTTCCTTGCTCTGCCTGTTGCCATGCATCACGTTTTAGCCTAATTCCAAATTGCTTAAAAACCATTTGGGTAAAACCAGAGCAATCAATACCAAATACGGAACGGCCTCCCCAAAGATAAGGAGCATCTAAATAGAACATAGCAGCCTTACTGATACCTGAATCAAATTCAACCGTATTGGGATCAATTGAATATCCCTCCAATTTATAGCTATTTTCGGCCAGATAGAATAAGCCATCCACCGTATGCGGAATGCTTGAACCTGCCAACAGATTTAAAAATGAACTAGTATTGGATTTTGCTGCTTTGTGAAAAACCTCAAGAGCAAGAATCGAATTGAAGTTATTTAATGCATCAAATTCAGTTTGATTAATAAGGGCGTATTGCTTATTGTCAACCCAACCCTCATACTCATCAAAAGCTGTAAGTATTCTAGACCATTTTTCAGTGATTTCAATTAATGTAAAATGATCTCCAAATAGCAGCTGTGAACACATTTCACTTTTGTCGGAGGGTTCAGTCCTTAAGGGTACCAATGATAAATTACAAACACCAAACTGTGTATTCATCTTGCAAATAAACCAATTTTACATTAAATTAGCTAAAATGCTATTCTTCATATTATTTAATCTCCCGCCAATCACATGATAAGTCCTGAAAATATTCACAGAATACTAATAGCAGTTGATGACAGCTCCTATGCAGATCAAGCAGTAAATTATGGAGTATTATTAGCAAAAAATCTGGGTTCTAAAATAACTCTGGTACATGTGGATGAAATTCCAATCAGTTCACCCTATTCTGCAGATCCCCTACTA
>CAIJME010000287.1 GCA_903821625.1 uncultured Sphingobacteriales bacterium
ACCATTGTTTGAGATGATCTCCACCTGATTCCACTCACCTACCGGTTTAACAGGCTCAGAACTGCTGGCAATTAGATCGTAAAGATCTCCGGCGCGATGTTTATTAATCTTTCCATCTGAATGGCCATCATTATCCAAAACCTGCATCTCAGGGCCGGTGTTATAAGAAGAAGGATACTTTGCAAAATCTTCTTTTACAAAGAAGATAATTCCGCTATTCCCGTTTTTAGAGATTTTCCATTCCAACTTAAGATGGAAGTTTCCAAACTCTTCGTTAGTTGTAATGTCTCCTCCTTGCCCTTCTTTTTTATTTTTAGCATCCAGGTAAAGTGCTCCATCGCTCACTTTCCATGCCTGTCCAACTTCTTTTTTGCCATACGAATGCCATCCTGTTGTTGTTTTACCATCAAACAGTTTTTGCCATCCTTTGGATGCGGTCTTTGAGGAGCTATTCATATCATTTTCACTTGATCTGTATCCGCTGAACAAAATTGCTGAGAGAATCATTAGGCTTAAATATTTCATATTATTTCGTTTTTAAGGCGAGTATATATTTAACCATTTCTTTTGCATCATCTTTAGTGATAGCTGGATGCGGTGCCATTGGGATTTCTCCCCAAGATCCTGATCCACCTGCAATGATCTTGCTTGCCAGCATTTCGATATTTTCATCTGTTGCTGCATATTTATTGGCTACATCAGTATAAGATGGACCAACAATTTTAGCATCAACCTTATGACAGGTTAAACAGTCTGAACTACTGATCAGTTGTTCTCCTTTTGCTGATCCAACTGTTGTTGTTGGAGCTGTTTCAACTGCGGATGCAACTGTACTTGTATCTTCAGTTCCTTCTGATTTTTCAGTACTTGTACAAGCAAAAATTAAGCTGCAGATTCCAAAAATGGCTATTATTTTTTTCATAAATTAGTTTAATACATCTGAGTAAAAATAGTCTTTTTTATTAAATGCCCAGAATTTTTCGGTTAAACTCATCGTCACTTCCGCGGCCTGCAAAATCATCAAATGCTTTTTCAGTTACTCTGATAATATGATCATTGATAAAGGCTGCTCCTTCGCGAGCTCCATCTTCTGGATGTTTGATACAACATTCCCATTCCATAACGGCCCATCCTTTAAAGTCGTATTGGGTTAGTTTGCTAAATATTTTTTTGAAATCTACCTGCCCATCGCCAGGTGAGCGGTACCTACCGGCACGATTAGCCCAGCCTTGATATCCTCCAAATGTGCCCTGTTTTCCTGTTGAGTTGAACTCAGCATCTTTCACATGGAATGCTTTAATTCGTTCATGATAATGATCAATATATTGAACATAATCAAGACACTGTAAAACGAAATGGGATGGATCGTATAATAAACATGCCCTTGGATGGTTATTGACCTTTTCCAAAAACATTTCATAGGTTACCCCATCAAAAAGATCTTCACCTGGATGTATCTCATAGCAAACATCTACACCATGCTCATCAAAATGATTCAGAATGGGTAACCATCTTTTGGCCAATTCTTTAAAGCCAGCATCAACCAGTCCTTCAGGGCGCTGTGGCCATGGATGCCAGGTATGCCAAAGTAAGGATCCACTGAAAGTGGCATGAGCAGTAAGTCCCATATTTTTAGAAGCCATTGCTCCATATTTCAATTGCTGAACGGCCCATTCGGTACGTGCTTTAGGATTGTTATGCACAGAGGCAGGAGCAAAGCCGTCAAAAAGAAGATCATAGGCTGGGTTAACAGCCACTAGCTGTCCCTGTAAGTGAGTAGATAGCTCGGTGATCTCCAAACCACATTCATTCACTAATCCCTTAATCTCATCAGCATAAGTCTTGCTTTCTGCTGCTTTTTGAAGATCAATGCATCGGGGGTCCCAGGTTGGGATTTGTACTCCTGCATATCCGAGGCTTTTAGCCCATTTACATATTGATTCCAGGCTGTTAAAGGGAGCTTCATCTCCTAAAAACTGGGCAAGAAATATTCCGGGTCCTTTTATTGTAGTCATTATTTTATAGATTAAACTTCAAAATTTGTCCATTTTTCATTACTTGAACTGCTTTTAACCACATTGTCGATAAAAGCCATTCCTCTGATCCCTTCATCTACTGATGGGAAATCAAGTGCTTCAGCCGCAGGAGTTGTACCCTCTATCCTGGCAGAAAGACATAAGGCAAAATTCCGATACAGGTTACCAAATGCTTCGAGATAACCTTCAGGATGCCCTGCTGGTGTGCGGCTGTTAAAGGCTGCATAATTTGAAAGATCATGACCACCCGTTCTTAAGATCTGAACCGGTTGATCCAGCCATTTTAAAATTAACGTATTGGGTTCTTGCTGTGCCCATTCCAGGCCTCCTTTTTCTCCATATACTCTAATTTTTAATGCATTCTCTTCACCTGCTGCTATCTGTGAGGCTACCAGCACGCCATTAGCTCCATTGTCGAAACGAAGCAGCACATTTCCATCATCATCTAATAATCTACCATCAACCACAATACTGAGGTCGGCACATAGTTTACTGATTTTTAATCCGCTGATATATTCAGCCAGATGGGCTGCATGTGTTCCAATATCGCCCATACATCCGCTTTTGCCTGATCTTTTAGGATCTGTTCTCCAAGCGGCCTGTGGGTTGTTGTCTTTTTCAGATAAGCGGCTTAACCAGCCTTGAGGGTATTCTACTAGAATCTTCCTGATCTTACCTAACTCTCCCGCTTTAACCAGTTGTTTAGCCTGCTTGACCATAGGATAACCAGCATAGGTATGTGTAAGCAGCAATAAAAGTCCGGTTTCTTCAACCTTTTTCTTTAATTGTTTGGCTTCATCCAATGTAAAAGAGATGGGTTTATCTATTACCACATGGAAACCATGATCCAGGGCCATCATTGCCGGAGCAAAATGGGCATGATTTGGAGTGACTATGGTTACAAAATCCATGCGCTGATCTGCAGAAAGTTGACTTTCTTTGATGATCATATCTTCAAAGCTATGGTAGATTCTGCTCTCTTCAAGGAACAGCATTCGGCCACTTTCATCTGCGTTTACCGGACTGGTACTCAGTGCCCCACAAACCAGATCAATCATTCCGTCCATATTGGCAGCTATGCGGTGAATGGCCCCAATAAAAGCGCCCTTTCCTCCACCTATCATCCCCATTCTTAGTTTTCTGTTCATGTGTATTTAATAAAATGTGTTAAGCTTTTTATTATTTGCTAAATCGGTTACCGGGATAAAATATCTTATCATACTTTAAGCCTCAAGAGATGCGACCCTAATAACAGGCTCAATATAATAATTGAGCCCCAAAATTTAAATTCAATCCTTGATTTTTTAAAGATTCAACACTCTATTTTTATTATTTCTTTATTGAAAATTTATAAACGCTGCTGGTATTGTACAACATTCCAGGATTTAATACCGTACTCGGAAAGGAAGGCTGATTTGGCGAATCCGGAAAATGCTGTGTTTCCAAGCAAAACGCAGTTCTAAAATCATCTTTTGACCCACCTTTGAACGTGTTTTTACTCTTCATGAAATTTCCACTGTAAAATTGAAGTCCGGGTTCTATCGTGAATACCTCCATAATGATTCCCGATTTATCTCCTTCAACTGTAGCTGCATGGTGCATTCGATTGCCATTTCGATCATTTAAAACATAATTATGGTCATATCCCTTCCCGTTCTTTAATTGTTCATGATTATCTGTGATTCTTTTACCGATTGCTGAAAATTTTGTAAAGTCAAATGGAGTTTCGGAAACAGATTCATGCTTTCCTATTGGAATCAAGGTTGAATCAACGGGCGTATATAAATTTGCATTGATCTGAAGTTGGTGATTTAGAATAGTTCCTGAGCCTTCACCATTTAAATTAAAAAAAGCATGATTGGTTAGATTTACAACAGTCTTTTTATCTGTTGTTGCCTCATAACTAATCTTTAATTCATTAGCATCTGTTAGATTATAAATGACCTTTACCTTTAGATTGCCCGGATAGCCTTCTTCCATATCTTTTGACAAATAACTGAATACTATTGACTGTTCATTGAGTTGTCTGGTATCCCATACAACATCCTGAAATCCTTTCTTACCACCATGTAGAGAATTTACTCCATTGTTTATTGAAAGGGAATAGCTAGTTCCATCCAGAATGAATTTTCCTTTTGCAATTCGATTGCCATATCGTCCAATTGTTGCTCCAAAATAAGGCTCAGTGGATTGAATATATTGATCAACACTCGAAAATCCAACAATAACGTCTGTCTGAACTCCATGCTGGTTGGGCACTTTTAGACTTATTATTCTTGCTCCGTAATTGGTAAAGGCAGCTTCTGCTCCATTCTTGTTTTTTAAAACATAGAGATCCGTATTTTTTCCATCCATGCTTTTTTGAAATGCTTTTACAGATAAAACAGCTGATTTTGAGGTAGTATCAACTTTTTCTTCCGATTTTTTTGAGGCGCTGTTAGTGCATGAAATCAATATATTCAGGCAAAGTATTGGCAAAATTAATTTGAAATGTACTTTCATTACCTTATATCTGGCTTTAAATTAG
>CAIJME010000288.1 GCA_903821625.1 uncultured Sphingobacteriales bacterium
AAGCTCCCCATTTTTTCAGTTCTGAATAAGTTGAACCGGATTCCTTACCTAATATAAGTAAGCGTGAAAACGATAAAACAAGTGTTAATAATGCTTGTCCTTTGTTTTTATCTTGCTATAATTTAGGATATACTAAACCTAATTAATATAATCGATAAAATACTGCCTATATTTTAGTTCTGCAGTTTAATGCACTGTAACGGCTTCGGGGTTTCTTACTACTACATCAATAGCATCTTTTACTTTGTCTTTGCTTAGCGCAATCTCGATAACTTCTTTCATTTCGCTAACATAATGAAAGCTTAGGTCTTTAATATAGTCCTCTTTAATCTCTAGAATGTCTTTCATGTTAGATTTTGATAGAATTATATCCTTAATATTCGCTCTTTTTGCGGCTAGAATTTTTTCCTTAATTCCGCCCACGGGCAATACCTTACCACGAAGTGTGATCTCTCCGGTCATAGCCAGATGAGGTTTAACTTTACGTTGGGTAAATGCGGATGTTAAAGCTGTTAACATCGTAATTCCCGCTGATGGTCCATCTTTTGGTGTTGCACCTGCCGGAACATGAACATGAACATCCCATTGATCAAACAAGAGGGAATCAATATTGAATTTGGCGGCATTGGCACGTAAATAGGCCATAGCTATTGTAGCAGATTCTTTCATTACATCTCCAAGATTTCCGGTAAGTGATAGTTTTCCTTTACCTGGGCTTAAACTTGCTTCAATAAAAAGGATATCTCCACCTACCTGTGTCCAAGCTAGTCCGGTAACTACACCTGCAACCTCATTTCCTTCGTACAGGTCTTTATCATATATCGGCGGACCAAGAATAGTTTCCATATCTATCTTGCTAACAGAAGGATTATACTCTACATCCATTGCAATTTTAGTTGCAATTCCTCGAACCAGCGATCCGATTTTTTTCTCTAGTCCTCTAACACCTGATTCACGGGTATAATCTTCGATTACTTTTTCAATAACATTTGTTTTTAAAGAGATGTCTTTAGATTTAATTCCATGCTGTTCACGTTGTTTTGGTAGTAAATGTCGTTTTGCAATTTCAATTTTCTCTTCAATGGTATATCCACTTACTTCAATAATCTCCATGCGGTCTAATAATGCTGGTTGAATAGAGCTCAATGAATTTGCAGTGGCGATGAACATCACGCTCGACAGATCATAATCTACCTCCACATAATGGTCATAAAATGCATTATTTTGTTCAGGATCAAGCACTTCAAGAAGGGCAGAAGATGGATCTCCCCTAAAATCATTTCCAACCTTATCTATTTCATCAAGAACAAATACAGGGTTTGAGGTGCCTGCCTTTTTTATTGATTGTATGATTCTTCCGGGCATAGCGCCGATATAGGTTTTGCGATGCCCCCTGATTTCTGCTTCATCTCTTATTCCACCTAAAGCCATTCTGACATATTTTCTGCCCAATGCTTTAGCAACAGATTTTCCCAATGATGTTTTTCCAACCCCTGGAGGGCCAACTAAACAAAGTATTGGAGCCTTCATGTTATGTTTTAGTTTTAAAACAGCCAGATATTCAATGATCCGTTGTTTTACTTTCTCAAGACCGTAATGATCTTTTTCGAGAACTTTTTCTGCTCTTTTTAAATCAAAATTATCTTTGGTGAAATCATTCCATGGTAAATCAAGAAGTAATTCCAGATAGTTGATCTGAATAGAATAATCGGCTGCAGCAGGATTCATTCTAGATAATTTTTCAATTTCCTTGTTAAAATGAGTGGCTGCTTCTTTACTCCATTTTTTTCTGGTACCTCTTAACCTCAAATTTTCTATTTCCAGATCGGGTGAGTTTCCACCTAGCTCCTCTTGAATAGTCTTTAATTGTTGATTGAGGAAATAATCTCTTTGTTGTTTATCCAGATCAACTCTAACCTTTGATTGAATCTGATTTTTGAGCTCCTGCATTTGAAGTTCTTGTGTTAAATGGCCTAAAACCATTTTTGCGCGCTCATGTAGATTGACAACCTCTAACATTTGCTGTTTCGAGGCTACATCTGCATTCATGTTGGAAGAGATAAAGTTGATCAAGAATGAAGAACTTTCAATGTTTTTTATTGCTATACCGGCCTCGCTTGGGATATTAGGAGAAAGTTGTATAATTTCCATTGCCATTTCCTTAATTGAAGCCATAAGTGCTTTAAACTCTTTGTCAGTTTTTGGCCGAATTTCTTCAAATTTATGGATGCTTGACTTGATGTATGGTTCACTTTGAACCTCTTCATTTAATCGGAAACGCTGTTTGCCTTGAATGATTACGGTTGTATTTCCATCAGGCATTTGTAGCATCTTAATGATAAGTGCTACGGTTCCAATCTGATTCAATTGCTCAAATGTTGGATCTTCAATACCCACATCGCGCTGAGAAACAACTCCAATGATTCTGTCGCCACGATAGGCATCTTTTATTAATTTGATAGATTTATCTCTCCCAACTGTTATTGGAATAACAACACCAGGAAATAAAACGGTATTTCTTAAAGGCAGAATCGACAAAATGTCGGGTGTCTGTTCATTGTTCATTTCCTCCTCATCCTCTTGAGACATCAGTGGAAAGAACTCAGTATCTTCATTTATTAAGGGCAAAGTACGGTTAAAGTCAAAGTTATCGTAGTTACTCATCTATATTTTTATAACGTCATAATGACAGTTGATTTTTTTTTTCAGGCTATAAAATAGCCTGATTATTAAATTGCAAGGTATGTGCCAATTCTCTTTCTTGATTTAAATCGTCAGATTCAATTAGTTTTACCGACAATTCTACCGACAATTTTAATTTTGTAATTGAAAACAAATAATTGAGGCTCCCTTTTTCTATTAATAAATAACATGATTAAATCATGAAATCATAGGGTAGCAAAGTATTCAGTTTTATTCAAATAACAATTTCTTTTTTCTTCTGTTTTATAAATTTGTACATTTAAAATAATATTGGCTATAGGTCGTTTTTAAATTAAAATAATTTTCCCCCTATTCAAATGAGATTATTCTTAGGTTTATTTTTATTTATTTTAACTGCGAATATTACATTCGCTCAAACATCCTACCATAAGATGGGGCAAAAAGCCCTGATTGACGGAAATTTCAAGGCAGCTGTTATGAACCTTGAAAAGGCTCTTGCTTCAGATTCTTCAGATGTGAATACGCTGTATATGCTGGGGTATTCATATTATCATTCTGCCAATTATAAATTAGCCGTAAATACCTTCAATAGGGTTATTTCATTAAAACCTAACGAAAATAGTGCTTTTTACTACAGAGGTAAAGCTAGAAATATCATGGCAAATGACACCAAAGGTATTTCAAATACTGATCGTGAAAAATTGCTTCTTTCCTCTATAAAAGATTTTTCTCGTGCCATTGAATTGAATGTTGAAGATGTTAAACTTTATCAAAACAGAGCAGTAGCTTATAGAGATTATGGGGTATTAAAAGGTCAGAAAATTCCTAATTTTTACGATAAAAATAAAGCAATCAGCTCGTTCAAGTCTTGTATTTCAGATTTTGAAAAAGTATTGTCAATTACTCCTGATCGAAGAGATATTATAACCCAGTTAGCAGATGCAAAATCGTACATGCAAAATCTGAAATAATTCTTCTGAAATTTTTCTTTGAAGCCCGGCTATGTCCGGGTTTTCTTTTTAAGAATATTTAAAGATTTTGGACTTTAAAAATAATTCAATGATCAACTCAGTTAGAAAATTTGAAAATCTACATATCGCCTGCTGGCTTATTAAAGATACTTGTTGGGTAATGGATATCCGTGTTCTGGGAATTATAATGATTTTTCCTACTCTTTTCTTGGCTTTTTACATTACCTACAAGTGTAGAACGCAACTAGCTGAATTTTACCATAATTTGGCGGTATGCTTTTGGATAATGGGAAACACCATTTGGATGGTCGGAGAATTTTTCTTTGATGATGCTTTTCGACCTTATTCAATTGGATTTTTTCTTGTTGGAATTCTGCTGATCGTCTATTTCTATCTTTTTGTTTCCAAAAAACTAAAATTGATCTCGAAATAGTATAGTCTGATTTAAATAAAACTCTTTTTTGCCTTATTTTTTTATTTCAGCTCTGATTAGATACTTGTTTTCACCTAAGAGAATTACTTTTTGGTATTTGTCAATGCTATAGGCAGAATCTGGAATATACAGCAGTGTTTCTGTTGACTCATAAAGAAAGTTTCTGCTGCTGTTTCTGATCAAAATATGCTGGGGTTTACCATTCGAATCTAGTTTGATTCGGATCTCTCGGGTGCGCAAATTAGTGTCAATAGCAAGGTATGCTATGGAGCTGCTGTCTTTTATGATTCTATAACTATCCTTCCATGCGGCTTTATTGATATCAGACCCTGTAAAAAGGCTGAGCTCATTATTCCAGTCAATTTGAATTCCTTTTTTTGTTTCTGAAACCTCATTTTGAGTAATGGTTTTATCAACAACAGACTGATTCTTGTTTAAGCGAATTGCTTCAGACTCAAAAAAACCTTTAATATCCTCAAAAGGATTTTTAAAAGACTGCTCTGCTGCCGGTTTACAGGAGACTAGAATAAAAAAAAGTAAGAAAATAGAACCGTTTCTCATTAGGATACCAGAATGTCACCAGTCATGATTTCAGGGGATGAAATATTCATGAGTTTAAGAATTGTTGGAGCAATATCGCCAAGCTTTCCGTCATGAATATGCTTGTAATCTTTATCTATAAGGATACATGGGACTAAGTTTGTGGTATGGGCGGTATTTGGTGATCCATCTGAATTAATCATGTAATCTGCATTGCCATGATCAGCTAGAATGATGAATGAATAACCATTTTTTACGCCGCATTCAACAACTTTTTTCAGGCATTGGTCTACTGTTTCAATAGCTGTGACTACTGCATTAAAAACTCCGGTATGCCCAACCATATCAGGGTTTGCAAAGTTCAAACAAACAAAATCAGGCCATCCGTTTTCTATTTCTATACTTATCGCATCAGCAATTTGCTTAGCACTCATTTCAGGTTGAAGATCATAAGTGGCTACTTTTGGTGAAGGAATAAGAATTCTTTTTTCATTGTTAAACTCTTTTTCTCTTCCTCCTGAAAAGAAAAAAGTAACATGAGGGTATTTTTCAGTCTCTGCAATACGAATCTGATTTTTGTTATTTTTTTCAAGTACAGCACCTAAAGTATCATTCAGATCATCCTTAGTGAATATAACATGAACCTTTTTAAAGGTTTCATCGTAGCTAGTCATGGTAACGTAATACAGATTCAATGGCTTCATTTCAAACTCGGGAAATGCTTGCTGAGTTAAAACTGTAGTAATTTCCCTCCCTCTATCAGTGCGAAAATTAAAGCAAATTACAACATCTCCTTCTTCAATTTTTCCTATAGGCAGACCCTCATTATCAATTTTTACAATGGGTTGAATAAATTCATCACTTACACCCTGCTCATAAGAATTCTGTATGCTATCACAAATATCATTACTTGGATTCCCGGTGCCATGTACCATTAGGTCATACGCTAATTTAACACGCTCCCAACGATTATCTCTGTCCATGGCAAAATAACGACCTATTGCAGATGCAATTTTACCTGATGAACCTTGTAAATGATCTTCCAGTTCCATAACGAATCGGAGACCTGAATTCGGGTCAGTATCACGGCCATCCATAAAGGCGTGAATGAATATATTTTTAACTTGATTCGCTTTGGCAGCATCACATAAACCTTTTAAATGATTGATATGAGAGTGCACACCTCCATTTGACAATAATCCTATAAAATGTACATTTTTGTTATTGCTGTTCGCATAATCAAATGCAGTTTTTAATTCTGGATGATTTTCTAGCTCATTATCTTTTACAGCTTTATTGATCCTTCCCAATTCCTGATAAACTACTCTGCCTGCTCCCAAATTCATGTGTCCAACTTCCGAATTACCCATTTGCCCATCAGGCAGGCCAACCGCTAGACCAGAGGCCTCGAGTTTAGAATTTGGATAATCTTTGAGCAATTGGTCGAAAAAAGGAGTATTTGCAGCATTTACTGCATCAGATTGATCAAGTTTCCCGTAGCCCCATCCATCGAGAATAAGTAGAATTGCTTTTTTATTTTGCACAGTACAAATATACACTCACA
>CAIJME010000289.1 GCA_903821625.1 uncultured Sphingobacteriales bacterium
ATCCATCCATCCGGATTTTCTGTACTAAATACTTTTAGCTTTTCAAGAATCTCTTCCCAGCTTTTTGTCCCAACTAGGTCTGCATCCTGCAATCCTTTTCCATAACCATAAAAATGAGCATGCCCATCAATAAATCCAGGAAAGATAGTTTTGCCTTCAGCATCAACTTTTTTACCCTGATATTTTTTCAAAATATCTTCAGAAGTACCCAGTTCAATGATCTTACCACCTTTAACAGCGAAAGCCTCAACCGTTGAAAACTGTTCATCAACCGTATAAACAAGTGCGTTATGAATAATAAGATCAGCCTCCTTTTTAGAATTACAAGAAAACAAAAAAACAGAGATGAATACCCAAAGAATATTTCTTGCCATAGAGTTTTGAAATAAGGTGATCAATTGATCGGCAAATATAAATCATGTGTGGAGAATATGGCCTTTAAATAATTAAATTAAATAATCAGGCTGTCAGCATGAAAGCAGAAGTAAATTTAAAACTGTTTATTTATTTAAGCCCAGCATTATCCACATTATACGAACCATAAGAGTAAAAGACCTTATCTTTGAAGATTGAAAACAAGAGAGTAGAAATCTGACAATTTCCTTAGCGTTTTCAGAAGAATTTTAGTATGTTAGAAATCACCCAAAGGTGTATTCAAGAAATAAATTGAACTATTTTGACTGATATCATCAAGCTTTTACCCGATTCGGTCGCCAATCAGATTGCAGCAGGAGAAGTGGTGCAAAGGCCAGCCTCGGCACTAAAAGAACTTATTGAAAATGCCATTGATTCTGGTGCTGATAAGATCCAGATACTGATCAAGGATGCCGGAAAATCTCTTATCCAGGTCATTGATAATGGCTGCGGAATGAGCCCGACAGATGCACGAATGTGCTTTGAACGCCATGCTACTTCTAAAATTCGGAAAGCCGAAGACCTGTTTGCTATACGTACCATGGGTTTCAGGGGAGAAGCAATGGCCTCAATCGCTGCCATTGCACAGGTTGAGTTAAAAACACGCCGCCTGGAGGATGAGCTGGGAACCTATATACGCATCGAAGGATCAGAGATTATTAGTCAGGAGCCTGTTTCTACTATGCCTGGGACAAGTATTAGTGTAAAAAATCTTTTTTATAATACCCCGGCACGCCGTAATTTTCTAAAAGGGAATCCGGTTGAGGTTCGTCACCTCAATGAAGAGTTCCAACGTGTAGCTCTAGCCAATCCAGATATATTTTTTACGCTGCACCAGGATGGTAGCGAAGTATTTCATTTACCAAAGGGGAGTTTGAGGCAGCGAATCACCCATCTTTTTGGCAATGCCTATAACCAGAAATTAGTTCCGGTCGAAGAAACAACCTCTATTATTGACCTGAAGGGATATATTGGCAAGCCTGAGTTCGCAAAAAAAACCCGGGGCGAACAGTTCTTCTTTGTCAATAATCGCTTTATAAAAGACCCTTACCTTAACCATGCCGTCATGAATGCCTTTGAAGAGGTATTAGGCGCCGACAGCTATCCACTTTACGTTCTTTTTATTGATATTGATCCATCCAAAATCGATATCAATGTGCATCCAACAAAAACGGAGATCAAATACCAAGACGAAAAATCGATTTATGCCATTATAAGATCAGCGGTAAAACGATCTTTGGGAAGGTATAATATTAGTCCGACGCTAGATTTTAATCAGGAAACGGGCTTCAGCCAAATGATTAGTCCGAAAGCCTTTGAAGACATTGTGCCACCTGCCATTGCATTCAATCCTGATTTCAATCCTTTCAGCTCAGAAAATAAGGAACGAGAGATCCCCTTTCTAAGAAATAGTCAACAAGATAGAAAGACCCCTACAAAAAATTGGGGCTCATTATACGAAATTGTTCAGCCCGAAGCACAACAAAATGGGCTGGCACTTGACGAGAATCGTCAGGTTGAGATTGGAAGCCAGGTATTCAAGAGTATTGGGAAACAGATATTCCAGCTGCATAATCGTTTCATTATTTCGCAGATCAAGTCTGGATTCATGCTGATTGACCAGCAAGCAGCCCATGAACGAATTCTTTTTGAGCGTTTCCTGGAGCACCTTGAAAGTAGACAGGGTGCCAGTCAACAGAGTTTATTTCCGCAAACAGTAACCCTTAATGCAGTAGATTTTGAGCTGGTCAAAGAACTTCTTAAAGACATTCAATCCCTTGGATTTCAAATACGTGAATTTGGAAAAAACACGATGATCATTGAAGGTGTACCGGCAGATCTTGGTACAAATATCAGCGAGCATGAAATCCTAGAACAACTTTTAGAAGGGTTTAAGAATAACCAAAGTACATTAAAACTCAATAAACGAGATAGCCTGGCACGGTCACTTGCACGTAATACTTCCATCAAATCAGGGCAAATTCTCTCTTTAGAGGAGATGAATCTACTGATCGATGAATTATTTGCCTGTGAAATGCCCAATACATCACTTAGTGGAAAGCCAGTAATCAGTACATTTACGCTAGAAGAATTAGTACAACGATTTGAAAAATAAGTCCATCGACCTTTAGCTATGAACCCATTCGCAAATATTCCTACAGTAGTTAAGAATCTGCTCATCATCAATATCATTTTCTATGTGGCAACGTTGATGTTTGGCGGTCCGATGATGACTCAGGTATTGGGAGTGCATTATTTTGATGGTCCTGACTTTAGAATCTGGCAGGTGATCACCTATATGTTCATGCATGATTATTCTTCACTATTTCATATCATGTTCAACATGTTTGCCCTGTATACATTCGGATCGTCATTGGAGTACATTATGGGATCGAAACGATTCCTTAACTTTTATCTGATTACCGGACTTGGAGCATTGACACTGCAACTATTAGTTCAAAGCTTTGAAGTGTATAACATCACAGGCAGCGCTATAAATAATGGTTCGTTTATGATCGATTCCATTAAACGGACAATCTCTTTTAATCCCGAGCTAATGAGCCAAGATCAAGCATCTACTCTGTTGGGTATTTATCTCACGCCAATGGTGGGTGCATCCGGAGCGATTTTTGGATTATTGATCGCCTTTGGAATGCTGTTTCCGAATGCAGAATTGTTCATCATGTTTATCCCGGTACCTATAAAAGCAAAATATATTATACCTGTTTATGTTATACTTGAGTTATTCTTAGGCGTAAAACAATTTTCGGGCGATTCTGTTGCACACTTTGCGCATCTGGGAGGAGCATTATTTGGTTTTATTTTAATTAAACTATGGCATTTAAAACGCCGTGACAATTTTTATGAATAAATCAATATTCAGCGAATTATTCAATAAAGCATTCCGATCAGGGAATCCGCTGTTCCTCTTCATCGGAATCAATATTCTGGTTTTTCTTGCCATCAATTTTTTTGCGCTGGGCGAGTACTTGTTTGGCAGTCAAACTTCAGGTGCCGAATGGCTTACCAGGCAGGTATCGGTACCAGCAAACTACGCTGATCTACCACTTAAATTCTGGACCATTCTCACCTATATGTTCGTGCAGCGCGATTTCTTCCATCTTTTGTTTAATATGCTTTGGATGTATTGGATGGGGCAAATTTTCATGGATTTTTTGAATAAACGTCAGTTCATCTTCGCTTATTTATCTGGAGGCGTGCTTGGTGCTTTACTGTACGTGCTGGCCTATAGCACGATCCCTGTGTTTACGAATAATGCACTAAACTCTATACTTCTTGGATCATCAGCAAGTGTGATGGCTATTGTGGTAGCCACTGCAACACTGGTTCCTGATTTCACTATACGCTTGATGCTTTTCGGTACTGTACGTTTAAAATATCTGGCATTAGCCTATTTTGTACTTGATATAATTGGTATGGGCGGTGGAAACCCGGGTGGAAGTATTGCCCATATCGGCGGTGCTATAATGGGCTTTATTTTCATTAAACAGCTTCAAAATGGCAATGACCTTAGCAAAATTTTTACAAAACGGTCAAAATTAAAAGTTGTAAAAAGGGCGGGTAACCAATCCGAAAATAATAATTTCACAGATCAGGATACGATTGACAGCATCTTGGATAAGATCTCAAAATCAGGTTATGACAGCCTAAGTAAAACAGAACAGGAACAACTTTTCAAAGCCAGTAAGAAATAATGAATCGCCGCAAAATAAGAAGACCAGGCATCCACATATTCAGCAAGTTCATTTTAACCATGAATATTTTTGCTGTCTGCGCTCTTTTATTAAGCTATTTGGCATCTTATATTGATCCTGAAAAATTCTGGATCTTTTCCTTTTTTGGTCTTGCTTACCCCGCCATACTAGCGATAAACATTCTATTCATTATTTATTGGCTTATCCGTATGCCTAAATTTGCTCTCCTGTCGGGATTATCGATACTTGCAGGCTTTGGCATTGTCCAGAATTACATAGGGTTCAGGGAAAGCACAGCGATCATGGTACCTAAATCATCGGATAGTTTTATAAGGGTAATGAGCTATAACGTACATAATTTCAAGCAATTTGGAGATAAGAATGATAAATTTACCAAGGAGCAGATTCTCAATATCATCCGAAATGAACAACCCGATGTGATTTGTTTTCAGGAATTCTTCAGTAGAAAAAGAGGCGAATATAATTTCAGAAAACTGATTCTTCAGATCCTTGAAACCGAACACTATTACTTCAAACCATCAGCAGATAATGGGTATGAGGCTATTGGTATGGCCATATTTTCAAAATTCCCTATTGTTAACAAAGGAAATATTCAATTTGCCAAAAAAATGAACTGGAATGAAGCGGTGTATGCAGACATCCAAAAAGGCGATAAAACTTTCAGGGTTTATAATGTTCATTTCCAGTCTATAAGTTTTCAGCCAGAAGATTACCGATACCTAAAAAAGGTGACCAATGAAATAGAGACCGATGTAGAATCCTCTAAAAAGATTGGATCCAGATTAAAAAGAGCATTTATTAAGCGGGGGAATCAGGCTAGACTCTTAAAAGAAGAAACAGAAAAGAGCCCTCATCCGTACATTGTTGCTGGTGATTTTAATGATACACCGATCTCTTATACTGTAAAAACAATTTCAAGGGGTATGAATAATAGTTTCAGAGAGATGGGTAGCGGATTTGGAATAACCTATAACGGGGCATTTCCGAACTTCCAGATTGATTATATCTTCACTTCACCTGAGTTTACTGTAAAAAATTACCTCATCATCAATAAAAAACTATCAGATCACTATCCAGTTCGGACCGACCTGGAATTAAAATAAAAGCAGTCAATATCCCCGAAAAATCGATTTTCAATTTTTAAATTTGCACTATGGATAGTAATCTGGTTATTTATAATACCCTTTCGAGAACTAAAGAAAAATTCGAGCCTCTTCATCCCCCGATGGTCGGATTATATGTTTGCGGCCCCACTGTTTACAGCGATGTACATTTAGGGAATTGCCGCACTTTTGTATCGTTTGACCTGATTTACCGCTATCTATTGCATTCGGGATATAAGGTTAGATATGTACGAAATATCACCGATGCAGGCCATCTCGAGGGTGATATGGATGAAGGCGATGATAAGTTTGCTAAAAAAGCCAGACTGGAGCAACTCGAACCGATGGAGATCGTTCAAAAGTATACCCTCGGTTTTCACGATATAATGAGACTTTTTAATGCGCTACCTCCTAATATTGAGCCTACTGCAACGGGTCATATTATTGAGCAGATTGAAATGGTTAAGCAGATACTTGAGAATGGATATGCGTATGAAGTAAATGGCACTGTTTATTTTGATGTTGAAAAATATTGTAAAGAATTTAATTATACTATACTGACTAACAGGCAGTTAGATGACCTACTTGAAAATACCAGAGAGCTTGGCGGACAAAATGAAAAGAGAGGGCGTCTTGATTTTGCCCTTTGGATCAAAGCAAAGCCTGAGCATATTATGCGCTGGCCATCTCCATGGGGAGTGGGTTTTCCTGGCTGGCATATTGAATGTTCTGCAATGAGCAGTAAATACCTTGGTGATAATTTTGATATTCATGGAGGAGGTATGGATCTTGCAGCAACACATCATACGAATGAAATCGCTCAATCGCAAGCCTGCAATCACATCACCCCGGCTAAATACTGGGTCCATACTAATATGCTAACAGTGAATGGGACAAGGATGTCAAAATCAAAAGGCAATGGTTTTTTACCTTACGAACTATTTACAGGTGAACATGAACTGCTATCACGAGGCTTTTCTCCAATGTCTGTTCGGTTTTTTATGCTGCAAGCACATTACAGAAGCACATTAGATTTTTCTAATGAGGCATTAGAGGCCTCAGACAAGGGCTTTAAGCGCCTCATGAATGCGTATTTATTGCTTGAAAAATTAAGTCCTGCAGAACAATCCGATATGGATCTAAAAAGCCTTTCAGACAGATGCTATGCAGCCATGAACGATGACTTTAACAGTCCCGTGCTTATTGCCGAACTATTCGAAGCCGTTCACCTCATCAATAGTATCTATGATGGCAATACTGCAGCAACAAAGACGGATATTGATGATCTGAAAAAGCTGATGAACAATTTTGTTTTTGAGGTATTGGGACTTCAAGAAGAAAGTAACCAAACCGATGATATGGGTAAGCTACTTGATTTCATCATCGGATTACGTACCGAGGCGAAAACAAATAAAGATTATGCAACCTCAGATAAAATTAGAATTGGATTAAATTCTTTAGGTATTCAACTAAAAGACAATAAAGAAGGTACTACCTGGAATAAGTCTTGAACACCTGATTAAACCAAAAACCTATCAAATTTTTTAGGACTATACATACCTTCAATACTGATTTTTGATGGATAGCAAATCACCTATCCACCGCTACTTGGGGAAATTAAAGGGGGTATTTTTTGATGGGGTATAGATTAAAGCAAATTACTGATGATCATTTCAGTACTGACACCTTCGGCTTCAGCTTTATAATTTCGAACAATACGGTGTCTGAGAATAGATTCTGCAACTGCACGTACATCTTCTTGATCAGGAGAATATTTGCCAGAAATGGCTGCGTGACATTTTGCGCCCAGCACTAAAAATTGAGAAGCCCTCGGTCCTGCACCCCAGCTCAAAAATTTATTCACCTCATCAGTGGCAGTAACAGTACCGGGACGAGTTTTTGCGGCAATTGATACTGCATATTCAAGTACATTATCGGCAATAGGAATATTTCTAACTAACTGCTGAAAGAAACTAATCTCTGAAGCATTCAATATTTTTTTAAGTTCTACTTTACGGTTAGCTGTAGTATTTCTGACTACCTGAAGTTCTTCTTCAAAAGATGGATAGGTTAAAAAAACATTGAACATAAAACGGTCTAACTGCGCTTCAGGCAAAGGATAAGTACCTTCCTGTTCAATCGGATTTTGAGTAGCCAGCACAAAAAATGGTTGCGGCAACTGATGTGTTTGACCACCAACAGTTACAACTTTCTCCTGCATAGCCTCCAGCAAAGCAGCTTGCGTTTTTGGCGGTGTTCTATTGATCTCATCGGCTAGAATAATATTGGAGAAGATCGGTCCGCGTATAAATTTAAACGTGCGATCTTCGCCCAGGATCTCTGATCCTAAAATATCAGAAGGCATTAAATCGGGTGTGAACTGTATTCTATTATAGCTCAGATCAAGAACTTCTGCAACAGTTTGAACGAGAAGAGTCTTGGCAAGGCCCGGAACACCTACTAATAAACAATGTCCGTTACTGAAGATAGAAATAAGTACTGATTTTACCACGTCATCCTGACCCACGATAACCTGTGCAATTTCCTCCTTGATCTTATTATAGGACAAGTGCAATGCATCTACGGCTTCTACATCAGAACTATAGCTATTCATTTCTTAATTTTTTGCAGTGGTCCAGCCGGCCAACTCAGGGCATGTCTGAAATTCTGCATCTATTTTGATGAAAGTGATCTTTCTGCGTTTTTCGAACCATTCGCTGATCGTACGGTTATTCTTATCCTCAAAAGCCACTTCCTTGATCTTTGGAAAATCCTGAGCAAGGCTTGCCTGATGCGGGCCGGTCTTTGATTTAAGACTCAA
>CAIJME010000290.1 GCA_903821625.1 uncultured Sphingobacteriales bacterium
CACCAGTCAATGCGGAAGAGAGGTGAACGGAGGTTCAGTGAATGGACGATTGGATAAACATTCATATAAGTTTTCCTGTGCCAGGAGTTAGCTGCCTACAATTTATAATTTTATTCCGCTTATAGCCGCGGGGGGACAGTATATCGGATAAAAGGATGTCGAAAAAGCTTGGGATTTAATATTAAAATCAAATTTTCCTAAAGCGATTCGTGGAAATAGCAATACTGAAAAATCAGTCATTGGAAAGGAACCCAATTAGTACTGTCAATTAAGTGAGAAAATTAAATTTTATAATTGCCTCAATCAATTTTTTGAAAGAAATAATTTTGCTTTATCTAAGGCGCTTGCCAATCCTGAACTATCTTTACCACCTGCAGTTGCAAAGAATGGTTGTCCTCCGCCTCCACCCTGAATTTCTTTTGCAAGTTCACGAACAATGTTTCCTGCATTAAGACCTTTCTCTTTGACAAGATTTTCTGATACCATAACCGTCAAACTTGGCTTTCCATCAATTTGGCATGCTAAAACAAGGAACAGATTATCTAAAATATCTTTCACAGCATAAGCCAGGTTTTTTACCGCATCTATATTAGGCAAATCGACCTGTTTAGCAAGAAAATTAACTCCGTCTATATTTAATACATCTTTCACAAGTTCATGTTTTAAACCTGCTGAACGCTCAAGAACAGTTTTTTCGATTTCCTTCTTTAAACGATTATTTTCTTCCAATAGGCTTTCAACCGTTTTTAAAATATCATTCGGATTCTTGAGTAATTCCTTTAGACCTTTAATCTGTTCATTTTGCCCGTTAATAAATTTCTCTGCAGCCTCGGCGGTGATCGCTTCAATTCTTCGAACGCCAGCAGCAACTGCACTTTCAGAAAGAATTTTAAAATAACCGATCTGCCCACTGGCTTTTACATGGGTTCCGCCACATAATTCTTTTGAAAAATGATCATCAAAAGTGATTACACGTACAAAATCTCCATATTTTTCGCCAAAAAGGGCCGTAACACCAGAATTAATAGCTTCCTGATAGGGAACATTTCTTTCTTCCTTTAAAATAATATTTTCACGGATCTTAAGATTAACAATGGCCTCTATCTCTGCAAGCTCCTGATCTGTAACTTTTGAAAAATGAGAAAAGTCGAAACGAAGATAATCTCCATTTACGAGAGAGCCTTTTTGATTTACATGCGCCCCTAAAACCTGTTTTAAAGCTGCATGCAACAAATGTGTAGCCGAGTGATTATTTTCTGTAGCTATCCTGTTTATCGGATCTACTATTGCTCTAAATGTACCTGAAGGGTTATCCGGAATCTGATCCAAGTAATGAATGATCAGTCCGTTTTCTTTTTTTGTATCCCTTACCTCGTATTCAATCAATCCGGCATGATCTTCAATCTTACCGGTATCACCTGCCTGTCCACCACTCTCTGCATAAAATGGGGTACGGTTCAACACTACCTGAAACTGATCCTTTCCTTTTGCAGTAACCTTACGATACCTAAGGATCTTACACTCACTTTCCAGGTAATCGTATCCAACAAATTCAATCTCATCTCCTTCAGTTGCGATAACCCAGTCGCCAGCATCAATTGCTGTAGCCGCACGTGAACGCTGTTTTTGCTGCTGAAGTTCAGCCTCAAATCCCTCCATATCAACGGTCCAACCTTTTTCTCTTGCCATAAGCTCGGTCAAATCAATTGGAAATCCGAAAGTATCATATAACTCAAAAGCAAAGTCACCCTTGATCAGTTTATCTGTTGTTTCAAAACGTTCAAACCGTTGAATTCCTGTAGCTAGGGTTCTTAAAAAAGACATTTCTTCTTCCAAAACAACCTTCTGAACAAAATTCTGCTGTTTTTTAAGTTCAGAAAAAACGCCATCAAACTGATCAGCAAGTATTGGTACAAGCTTATTTAAAAATGGCTCCTTTAAATCAAGAAAAGTATAGGCATACCGTACTGCTCTTCTGAGAATTCGCCGAACCACATAACCGGCCTTATTATTTGAAGGAAGTGTTCCATCGGCAATACAAAAACAGATTGCACGAATATGATCTGACATTACTCGCATGGCAACGGCCGAACCCCAATCCTTTTCTCCGGGAATTGAGCTTCCATTATATGGGATACGAGATTGCTCCGAAATATATTGGATCAATGGCTGAAA
>CAIJME010000291.1 GCA_903821625.1 uncultured Sphingobacteriales bacterium
ATGACGATGGCTTTGGAGCAATATATTAAACAGGTTAATAAATAAAAGACAGATCAATCAAGGGTTCAGGAAAATTTATTTGAGATTTCAGGAACCTATAAATTAATTTGACCGTTTTATCAAATTATTTTGCCGCATCCAAAATAGATGCTTTATTTTGTCGTTAGTAATAATAATGATTTAACTTCGTTTTAAGCTTGCTTTTATATAAAATGTTGTGTCTGAGCGCAGATGGATTAGTTTTTATCGTATATAGTTTTATGTAATTTTATTATATTCGAAATTATTTTGTTGAGGGAATGCTAAATTGGGATTGTTTAAAATGAGAAAAATATACTTTATCGCTCTTGCAGCTTTAGTCATAATTGGCACTAGCTGTGGTAAAGGTGGGACCAATGGTGAATTGGTTGGGGTTAATACTAAGAAGTTTAAGAACAAAGAAGTTCCATTTGGCATGGTTTACATTCCGGCCGGGACTTTTATTATGGGTCAGACTGATCAAGATATAACTTTTGCGCAGATTTCACAGAATAAGCAGGTTACTGTTCAAGCTTTTTATATGGATGAAACCGAAATCAGTAATAAAGAATATCGTCAGTTTGTGAACTGGGTTCGCGATTCAATTGCTATTTCCACTTATCTTCAAGATGATCAATATTATCTTAAACCAAAGGGACAGGTAGATCCTAATAACGCAGGTAAAAAATATATCAACTGGAAAAAAGTTGGAAATGGAAGTGCTATTTGGGGAGGAAAGAAGGGTAAAGGCGCATCAGCAAACGGGCCTAAATTACAGGCTATGTATTATCAAGGAGATGACAGAATCTTTGATCGGAACGAAATTGATGTGAGGATGCTAAAATATAATTTCGCCATCATGAATTTAAGGGATGCAGCGAATAGTAGAAAAAATTTAACATCAAAACGTTCTGATTTTATTCTCAGAGATACAGTCGGAGTTTACCCAGATACGTTAGTATGGTTGTCTGACTTTGCTTATGCACAGAATGAGCCAATGGTAAAGGGGTATTTCTCGCATCCTGCTTATGCAAATTACCCTGTAGTTGGAGTAAACTGGCGTCAGGCACGTGCTTTCACAGTTTGGAGAACTCGTTTCAATGAAACTTATAAAGATAGTCGCCGTCTTCCAAGAAGAGCCGATTATGAACTTCCTACCGAGGCAGAATTTGAATATGCTGCACGTGGGGGTAGGGTAGGTACAACTTTTCCATGGGGAGGCCCATATATAAGAAATGCAAAAGGTTGTCTGATGGCTAACTTTAAGCCCGGACGTGGTAATTATATTGATGATGGCGGATCATTTACTGTGAATGTAAAAGCTTATTATCCAAATGATTATGGTTTATATAATATGGCGGGGAATGTTGCAGAATGGACTTCATCTGCATTTGATGAGTCGTCTTCAACATTTACGCATGACCTAAATCCAGCATTTAGCTATGAGGCTAAATCAAATGATCCTGAAGTTTTGAAACGTAAAGTTATTCGTGGTGGTTCATGGAAAGATATAGGTTACTTCCTACAAAATTCAGTAAGCAGCTTTGAATATCAGGACACTTCAAAAGCTTATATCGGGTTCCGTTGCATTACAAAGTTCCAGGGTCGTGATATCAAAGACAGGCTCTAAATTTTAAATTTCCCTTATATCATCGAAAATAGTATTATGGCTCAAAAGAAAAAATTCAAACTAGGTATTAATACCTTAATTTCCTGGGGTGCTTCCATTGTAATCATTGGTCTGATGTTCAAAATTCTGCATTGGAAAGGTGGTGAGTATATGATTGCAATAGGTTTAATAACCGAAGCAATTTTATTTTTTGTTTTGGGTTTCCAGTCAGAACCTGTAGATCCAGATTGGACAAAGGTATATCCTGAGCTAGAAGAGGATTTTAAAGGAGAAGTTTCCCGCTCAAGCGGAACTGGCTCATCATCTTCAACTGCTGCACTAGATCAAATGCTGACAGAAGCTAAAATTGGTCCAGAACTTATCGAAAGTCTTGGCAATGGTTTACGCACATTTGGAGATAAGGTATCTGCTATATCAGGCATAGCCGATACGGCAAGTGCTACTACTGAACTAGCTTTAAAAGTAAAAACTGCTTCCGGAAGTTTTGATAATCTAAATCAAGCATTCGAAAACGCTACATCTAGCCTAAGAGAAATGGCTGATACAAATATTGATTCAAAATCTTACCATGATCAGATAAACGCACTTGCTAAAAATATTTCGGCTTTAAATGCAGTTTATGAATTAGAATTGCAAGATTCTAGTGCTCATTTGAAGTCGATGAATAAATTTTATCAGAATCTTTCATTGACCATGCAAAATTTCAATGAGTCTATGGAAGATTCTAAACAGTTTAAAGAGGAAGTCAGCAAGTTAGCTAAGAACTTATCATCCCTAAATGCTATTTATGGAAATATGTTGTCAGCAATGAATCAGCCTAGCAAATCTTAATTGGTAAGTATTATAAATCTTTAATTTTTAAATAAAATTGCATGGCTGGAGGTAAACAAACCCCAAGGCAGAAAATGATTGGAATACTTTACCTTGTTTTACTTGGTTTGGTAGCACTGAATGTCAGTGATTCAATTTTGGAAGCTTTCAAAAATTTAACGGATAGTCTTAATGCTTCAAGCCAAAATGTTCAGAGTGGTGTCGAAGCAACCTATGCTTCATTTGAGGCCACTAAACTCAAGGACGAACCTGCTAGGGCAAAACCTATTTATGATAAAGCTAAGTTGGCCAGTTCTTATACCAATGAACTAGAGATTTATGTAGCAGAGTTGAAAAAGCTTTTTGAACAGGAAGGTGGAGGTTACGATCAATCAACTGGTGATATAAGTAAGAGAGATAATCTTGATATTTCTCCTCGCTTAATGATCAATGAAAATCGTGCTGCTAAGCTTAAAAAAAATATAAACGATACTCGTAGTAAATTACTCGGACTTCTTGACGAAAAAGAGCGTAAAAGCATTAGTTTTTCCTTAGAAGCTAAAGATCCCCCAAGTCGTGCTGGTATTTCAAGAAGCTGGGAACAGTCTAATTTTGGGGATGGTATTCCTCTCACTGCAGCGCTTACGGCATTAGCAAAGATTCAGGCAGACACTAAAAATGCGGAATCCGAAATTGTGAAACGGATCCTTGGAAAAATGGATATTGCAGTTGTCAATCTAGACCAATTTTCGGCTGTAGCAGTTGCTCCAACATCCTATTTAATTGTGGGCCAGCCTTATACAGCCGAAGTGTTCTTAACCGCATCAGATTCAAAATCTAGTCCAGATATTACAGTTGGTGGGTCTAGACTTCAGATAAAAGAAGGCAAAGGTACGTATACTGTTAATACAGGCAAGGAAGGTATTTTTAGCTGGACGGGTACTGTACGTGTAAAGCAAACCGATGGTTCTATAAAAACTTATACTACTCCGGAACAGAAATATCAGGTAGCCAGACCTTCAGTGGTTGTTTCACCGGATAAGATGAATGTGTTTTATGTAGGAGTACCTAACCCTGTTTCTGTGTCAGCACCAGGTATTCCTAAAGAAAATTTATCCATAACAATGAGCGGTGGTACTATCTCTGGGTCTAATGGTAAGTATACGGTTAATGTTACTTCACCAGGATCTGTTGCCAAAGTAAATGTCTCAGCAAATATTAATGGAAAAGTTCAAAATATTGGCTCAAGCGATTTTCGTGTTAAGCGTATCCCTGATCCAAAAGCGAAATTTGCTGGTAAAACAGGTGGAAGCCTGAGTTCTGTTGTTATAAAATCACAAGGATCAATTTTCGCTATTCTTGATCAATTTGATTTTGATGCAAAATTTGATGTAACCAGATTTAGTTTGGTTATTGCTAGGCCACGTGCAGACGTTGTTGTATTGCAAGCTACTGGTAATACTTTTAGCCCGCAAATGCGTGCTGCTATTGCTGCTGTAACTCCTGGAACCCGTGTAATTTTTGATGATATTGTTGCTGTGGGCCCTGATGGAACTCAAAGGCAACTAGACCCAATGGCCTTTAAAGCAAATTAATTGGTATGAAAAAAATAATTTTTGCCTTGATTTTAATAGCCGGTACTCTGCGTTTGAGTGCACAGGCTCCGAATTTAAATAATAACACCAAGCCTAAACCAGTTGAGAGGCCGCTTGATGGATTCTATCAAAAAACAAATGTCGTAAAATCTAAGGTAATGCCCTATGCAGCCTTAAAAGAATCTGATGTGCTATTCAGTAAACGCGTATGGAGGGAAATTGATCTTCGCGATAAGATGAATACGATTTTTGCATCTCCAAAATCCAGGTTAATTACTATCCTTACGGATGCGATTCAGGCAGGTGAGCTTACAGCGTATGATGCAAGCAGTACAAAGGATGATGTAAATGGCGATGAGTTTTCTGCTGTTTTGAAATCAGAGGAAGCAATGGCGAGGTTTGCGGATAGTGTATTGGTACCTACTTTCGATAAAGATGGAAATCAGACTGGTACGGTAGTTAAAGCTGGCGAATTCAATCCGGATAGTATTATTAAATTCCGTATTAAAGAAGATTGGATCTTTGATAAGCAGCGTTCCGTTTTTGAGCCAAGAATTATAGGAATTGCGCCCATGGTGCGAATTTCTGCTGCAGGTCAAGCATTTGATGAACAACCTGCTTTCTGGATTTATTTCCCTGAAGTCCGTCATCTTTTAGTTACCAAACCAGTTGTTAACCGAAGCAATGATGCAACAGGTCTGAGCTATGATGATATTTTTGTGAAGCGTATTTTTTCAAGTTATATTGTGAAAGAATCTAATGCTGCAGATCTTCGTATTAAAGATTATGCTTCAGGAATTGAAAGACTATATGAGTCTGATAGGATTAAGAAAGCATTGATGGACTTTGAGCATGACCTTTGGTCGTTCTAATCATACCCTGATAAAATATTAAATAAGCCGGCAGAATTTATTTTATTGCCGGCTTTATTGTTTAAAGTAGTTTAAAAGTGAAACTACCTGACTCTTGTTTAATACTTCAAGCAATTCTATTTCTGTAGATTCCCGTATTTTTTTCACAGATTTAAAATGCCTTAATAACTTCTCTGCTGTTGTTCTTCCAATACCGGGCACACGTTCTAGTTCAGTTCCTAAAGTTGCCTTATTTCGTATTTTTCTGTGGAAGGTAATGCCAAAGCGGTGTGCTTCATCCCTGAGTTGTTGAATGATCTTTAAGGTTTCTGATTTTTTATCCAGATACATTGGGTATTGATCTCCGGGGTAATACAACTCCTCTAAGCGTTTGGCAATTCCAATGATCGTAACCTCCTTTTCTATTCCCAATTTTTTTAGACTTTTTATTGCAGAAGAAAGTTGTCCTTTACCACCATCAATGATAATTAATTGTGGAAGTGTTTCATTTTCATCCAGCATTCTTCGGTATCTTCTGAATACAGCTTCCTCCATTGTTGCAAAATCATCAGGTCCTTCAACAGTTTTAACATTAAAGTGCCGGTAATCTTTCTTAGAAGGTTTTGTATCCTTAAAAACTACTATCGCTGATACTGGAAATTTACCCTGGAAATTTGAATTGTCAAAACATTCGATATGCCTTGGTAACTGATTGAGGCGCAGGTCTTTCTTCATTAGCTCCAGCAAACGGTCGGTTCTTAATTCAGGATTTAACTTTTCGTACTGATCTAGTTTTTCGCGTTTGAAAAATATCACGTTCTTCTGAGACAGCTCCAGTAATTTTTTCTTCTCGCCCAGTTTTGGTACTATAAATTTGATTCCGGAGTCGGGAAGATCCATGTCAAAGGGTACGATGATCTCTTTCGAATGGCTATCAAATCTGGTTCTGAATTCGGTAATGGCAATACTTAAAAGTTCTTCGTCGGTTTCATCCAATCGTTTTTTAATCTCCAAAGTTTGGGTTTGAATAACGGTACCATTCATTACTTTCAGAAAGTTAACAAATGCATGTTTTTCGTCTGTTGCAATGCTGAATACGTCAATATCGGTAATGGATGAATTGACAATGGTTGATTTACTCTGGTAATGGGCCAGAAGATCATATTTAGACTTTAGTCTGTGTGACAGCTCAAAATTTAGCTCTGCAACTGAATCATCAAGTTGTTTCTTTAGTCTTTTGATCACCGTGCCTGTCTTTCCATTTAGGATATCTTTTATTTCTGAAATACTCTGATCGTAGTCCTCCTCTTTTTGAAAAGCCTGGCAAGGACCCTTGCAATTACCTATCTGATATTCAAGGCATACCCTGAATTTCCCAGCATTGATATTTTCAAGTGAAAGAGGCAAACTACAGGTTCTCAAAGGATAGATCTCTTTGATCATTCCGAGTATGGTATGCATCATTCCAACAGAAGCATAGGGGCCAAAATAGATTGATCCGTCTCTTATAATTTTTCTGGTCCAGAAAATACGCGGAAATTTTTCATTTTTTATGATGATCCAGGGGTAGGTTTTATCATCCTTTAACAAGATATTATACCTTGGCTGATGCTTTTTTATTAGGCTGTTTTCCAATAACCAGGCATCGATTTCAGTATCAACAATAGTAAAAGTTACTTTTTTAACCTTACTTACCAGGACTCTGGTCTTTGCATTGATCCGAAAATTATCTTTGTTAAAATAGGAAGAAACCCTGTTCTTTAGATTTTTTGCTTTCCCAATGTAAATCAATTCTTCAGATTCAGACCAAAACTGATATACCCCAGGTTTTTGGGGTATATTTTTAAGGTCAGATCGGTAATCAAATTTTTTCATTAGGGGCTATGATCAGATAAGGGCTTGGCTTGTTTCTTAAAAACCAAGTTTTTTATCCAGTTCAGATTCTCCCGCCTGTTGCTGTGTGTAGGCGCCACAGTCGATGGTAGTTGCGATGCCGCCCTTGGGCAGTGGAAAATCACCTTTGGTATATTTTAACTTAGGATCTGCATAAACCTTTTGCATGTAGAGCGCAAATATTGGAAGTGCAGTATTGGCACCTTCTCCAAAATTTGTTGAACTGAAATGGATCGCTCTGTCTTCGGCACCTGTCCATACTCCGGTTACCAGTTCGGGAGTAATTCCCATAAACCAGCCATCTGAATTATTTTGTGTAGTTCCAGTTTTTCCACCAATTGGGTTTGTTAGCTTGTATTTCCATCCCAGTCTCACTCCAGTACCTTCTTTAACAACAGCTTTAAGCATATCCGTCATTACATAGGCGGTTTGTTCATCTAGCACAACTTTAACCTTTGGTCGACGTTCGTAAATAACGTTTCCGTTTTTGTCCTCAATTCGCAAAAGATAGATCGGTTCTGTCCAAACTCCGTGGTTTACAAATACAGAGTAGGCTCCAACCATATCATATACCGAAGCATCAAATGAACCTAGGCAAATTGATGGAACTGCAGGAACGTCACTTGTTATTCCCATGTTCTTTGTTAGAGTTGCAACGGCAGTTTGCCCTACCTGTTTCATCATGTAGGCGGTTACGTAGTTTTGGGAATTTGCCAGTGCCTTTTTCAAAGTGAGGTTGCCAGGTATTGGATTATATGCTTTTGGAGTCCAGAACGTGCCATCGCCTGCATCTATACTTACAGGTTCATTTGCTACGGTATAGCAAGGCGAAAAACCTCCATTTCCAATGGCAACGGCATACGTAAAAGGCTTGGCAGTAGAACCTACCTGCCTGGTGCCCATTTTTACCTGGTCATATTTGAAATGGGTAAAGTTAGTGCCGCCTACCCATGCTCGAATATATCCTGTTTGAGGCTCCATTGACATTACGGCATTACGAAGCATCAGTTTATAGTATTTGATAGAATCGACTGGCCTCATAAGTGTATCTATTTCGCCGCGCCAGCTGAAAACACTCATGCGAGCGGGTGTCCTGAAATTCTGCAGGATTTCCTCTTCCGTTTTTCCTTCAGCTTTTAACTGCTGATATCTGTCTGAGCGGCGCATTCCCTGATCGATAAGACTCTTGGCCTCTTTGAAATTAAAGGGATCGCGACCATTCCATGAGTTATTGAACTGTACCTGCAGTATTTTAAGATATTCCTGCTGCGCTTGTTCAGCATAATTCTGCATGTGTGAATTCAAGGTGGTGTAGATCTTTAAACCGTCTCTATCAAGATCATACGGCGTACCATCAGCTTTGTAAATAGTGTTTTCTTCTAGGGTTAGTTGAATATCTTTCTTTAAAACAGCCCTGAAGTAAGGTGCTGAACCTTCGTTATGATCTGAAGGATTAAATTCAAGTTTTAAGGGTATTTTTTTCAGGCGTTCTTCTTCAGTATCACTGATGTAATTTGCCTGACTCATATTTTCTATGACTGTATTTCTGCGTAGAAGTGCTCTTTCAGGGTTACGATATGGGTTATATAAAGAGGGTCCTTTTAGCATTCCGATCAAAATTGCTGCCTGTTCAGGCTCCAGTTTGTCGGGAGTAGTGCTGAAATATGTTCTGGCGGCAGATTTGATTCCAAATGTATTGTATGATCCAAAATCTACAGTATTTAGATACATTGTAATAATCTCTTCCTTGGTATACTGACGTTCTAGTTTAACTGCAACTATAAGCTCCTGAGATTTCTGAATAAGTCGTTTTAGGAAATTTTTGGAACGACCTTCTTTAGAAAATAGATTTAAGGCAAGTTGCTGGGTAATGGTGCTTGCCCCTTGCCTTTTTCCTATTAGGTTATAGAATATGACAGTGAAGGTTCGTTTATAATCAATTCCGGAATGGTTGTAAAAACGGATGTCTTCTGTTGCAATTAAGGCATTGATAACATTTGGTGAAATTTCATCATAACGTACATTAGACCGGTTTTGTACATAATAAGTCCCTAAAACAACATTATCATCTGAAATCACCTCTGATGCCTGATTACTTTTGGGATTTTCCAATGCCCTCAGGTCAGGCAGCCTGCCAAAAAGACCAAGTCCGATGCTGAACATCAGGATTGCTCCAAAGGCAATAACTCCAATGATCCACTTCCAAAATCGGATGGTATATTGATTTAATTCCTGCTGCGTTAATTGGGTACTCATAAATTCTTGTTATTAATATTTCTTTTTATAAAATTCAAGATAACGGTCAAGTGTTTCTGCATCACTGATCTTATCAAGATTCTGTTTGTTTATAAAAAAGGTACTGTATTTAGTATCAGGTATTTTCATAATATCCCTAATCAGGGGATTGATTTGGTTAAAGTAAATTTTTGCTGCTTCCAAACCGCTGAGCGGGCCAACAAATATCAATTGATTTTGGTTATCAATTGATTTTAATTGATGTTTAATAACTGTGCCAGGTAAGTTCGCTCTGTTAAATTGCCCAATGCCAAAGCGTGATGAACTTAAATTAAGCGAGGGGTCAAAAACATTGACTACAAAATAGTGGTCGGCAGATTCTTCAAGGTTAAAAAACTCCGTTACTACTGGAACTTCAGGCTTTATTTCCTCCTTTTTTGAGTCAGAAACTGCTGTTTTTTCAGGCAAAGCCTGTGCTCTAGTTATTGGAGGTGCAGTTTTCTGCTCCGTATTTTGCTTTGCAAGTACACCTTGATCGAGGGTAGGCTCTTCAATAAACGAATTTTCTTTTGAGCCATTATCAAGCAAAGCAAAAACACGGTTTGACATGCTAGCTCTATTTGAATCAATATAAGCTAGATGTAGCTTTACTAGCGGGACAATAAGTTGATCATCTGGGTTGGACTCTACTATATTTTTAAATGCAATTTCAAGCTGATCAAGTTTTTGTAAGTGGCCGAGTGCAAGTGATGCTAAATAAGCTAATTGAGCAGATTTTTTATTATTGCCTGCCTGTGATTTTTGCTTTTCAACCAATTTTAATACATCAGCATAATTCTTACTTGTGTATAAATTGTATACTTCATTATAAAAACGATTGAAAGCGAGCTCCTGTTCATCCGCTTTCTGGCTGTATTCAGGATCAAGAATAATTCTTGCAAATGGAGATTCAGGATAATTATTCAAAAGGATATTTTTGTATTCGTCAGATCGTTTTGGATTTACATAGCGATATAGTCTGTATAAATTATAATATACAGCTAATTGGTTTGAATTTTCCGGGAATCGTTTAAGTAATTGCTCATAAGTTTTTACTGCTTCTGCAGTATCTGCGGATACATCACGATAATAGTTGGCAATATCATACATCGCAGAAGAGATTTTTTGATCGGATTTCAATTTCATCTCTTTGTTAATCGGTATAGATTCAGTCAATGTTTTTTTCAACGAGTCTAGGTTCGCTGAATTTTCTGAAGTTTTTAATTGTTGAAAGGGATCTTTATCGGGAGTTTGAAATGAGTTTGCCCCATTAGAAATATCACTCGCTGTTTTCTGACTTCTTCGCCAGTTATCTTCTAATTTTCGGGTACCCCATCTCTTTTTAAAATCTGCAAGACCCTGATTTAAGGCAATAGAATTATTGAAATAAAATTTACTATTTCCGCCTGTACTACTAATTTGATTGATGGAAGATCCGCCTGATTGGCTGCTCGCCATTCTTGTCTGTATTTTCAACGCTTCAAGCTTGACCAGGGAATTAACTTTGTTCGTTCTGTCAGACTCAGGCAATCCAGCAAGCATTTGTAAGGTATCTTCCCGGGCAATAATAGATAAACGATCGGCAAGAATTTCCAGGTTATCTGCTTTCTTTTTGATCAATGCATAGTCTGGATAAATACTTGGAAGTGCTATCAGTGTGCTATCGTAATAAGCTTTTGACTTAACATAATCGGTTTGATTAAAATAGAGCTCTGCCAACTTAAGATAGGCCAGGCCTTTTTGAGTTGCATTTTTTGTACTTTTTGAAATTGCTTTATTGTAATTTTCAATTGCTTTATTAATGTTATTGGCATCTGCATAACTATTAGCAATCTGGAAATAAATTTGATCGGTAAAATCTCTGTTTTTATCATCTTTAAGCATTGCTGCTATTTGCCTAGTTAGGCTGCTGGTATCACCACTCAACTTATTTTTCAGATTGATCGCACTGAGTTTTGCATTAAAGGCCATGTCGAAAGGTGCATTGCTTTTTAAAACTCTGGTATAATTTAAATATGAATCCTTTTGCAGATTATTAATTTCCTGAAGCTGAGCGATAAGGTAGGTCCAGCGTATTTTATGCTGTTTGTTAACCGCTGATTTTATCGCCTTTTCAAGTAGTGTGATAGCTTGTGCATCTTCTTTTGCATAAATATGAAGTTGTGCACGGATTGCATAAATATCGGACACTGATTTTTTTTCTGAGCGGATATAACTAAGAGCAGAATCAATCGATGCTTCGGCTTCTTCTAATCTGTTGGATGCTATGAGAGATCTTGTTTTCCATGCGAGTGATGCCTGTTTAATCTCTTTTTCTTTAGGATAGTTTAGGTAAACATAACTAAAGTATTCAACGGCATTGTAAAAGTTGGATTTCAGATGGTTGGCTTTCCCAATTAAAAAATAAGCGTTATCTACATATTTGCTTAATGATTTCTGATTTGCAATGGTATTAGCCTTTAGTATTGCATCGTCCAGTTTTTTTAATTCAGACTGCGAAATACTTTCATTTGGCTCTTTATAGATGGGTATTACGCGATCGTAGTTGTCTGAATAAGCTAGCTGTATATTTCGTTCGCTTTCATTAACCAGTTCTTTAGCGTTATATAAAATATTGTAATGAGCGGTTAGGTTCTGCATACCTCGACTGGCCACAGTTTCTTTTTGTGAATTGCAGGAGGATAAGCAGAGGCAAAAAGTGCAGCTTAAAAATAAATAACAAAGTGTAACTTGAATAGATGATCTCAAATTAATCAGGCTTGAATGAGTATAAAATAATCCTTGCAAAGATATTTTATCAAATTGGATTTGTTTGGATAAATATAAACTCTTTCCATATATATACCTGCTTCATTTTAGTGCATGGATATTAAAAACCAGTGGTAATTAAATACAAATAAAGTGCAAAAACTAGGGTCATATTCTATCACTTGTATTTATTTCAACCATTTAAGGCTTAAATTTTATAATTTTGTTCTGAAAATATTCAAAATGGGGAAGCAAGTTAATAAGCCAAATTTTAACGATGATAAAGACTCTGAAGGGCAGGCATACGCTAATTATGCGAAGTACACAGGTATGGCATTTCAAATGATGGCTATTATTGGAGGATCTGCATTTATTGGATATAAGATAGATCAATGGTTTGTCCATAAAATTCAATGGGTAACTGCAATTACCTGTCTTGTTGGCGTTTGCCTTTCAATTTACCAATCAATTAAACAACTTAAGGCATGAGCATTTCTCGTTTTATAATTTATTTCATTCTTTTTATATTTTTTTTAGCTATTCCTCCATTGGTGGCCCAATATTTTTTTCCGATTGAAGGACTACTTATCCCAAAATTCTGGCTTTTGTTCTGGATATTTGCTATCCTAACCTTTAGTATTTATTCATTTGCTTATTGGCGAATGAGTATTAGCATCAATGCTTCGGGCCAGGCTCTGCTTGGAAGTATTACTATTAAGTTGCTCATTTGCACGCTTATAGCTTTTCTTTACATCAGCGAAAACACGGTAGATCCGATAAAATTTATCATCAATTTTTTTTATTTATATTTCTTACATACAGTGTTTGAAATATATTGTTTGTTATGTAACTTGCACAACCCAAAAATTAAGTAAATTCCTTATAATAAATGGATTTGAGCCATATTTTCAATTCAAAAAAATTCGTCAACATATCGTTTTATGCGGTATTATTTTCGGTTTGGAGTTTTTCTGCTTATTCTCAAGAGCATAAAGCCGCAGATAATGAGCACCTATCTGCTACTGCAGAGCACGCTGAGCCAGCAGAGGGGGATGAAGATATTTCTCAAATGATTCTTCATCATATTGCTGATTCACATGAATGGCATTTTTTTGGAAATGTTTCCATTCCATTGCCAGTAATTCTATTGACAGATAATGGATTAGTGACGTTTCTTTCAAATAAGTTTGGTCATAATGACCATGGCACTGAAATTATTGATGCATCCGGTACTAAACTTGTTAATTATCATGGCAAGTTCTATTATCCTTCTAAAGTAAAGAGTGCTGATGGAACATACATCTCACACGATAGTCAAGGCGAACTTATAAATGGTAAACCGCTTGATATTTCAATTACCAAGAATGTAGTTTCCTTATTAATTTCTGCGATAGTTCTTTTAATTGTCTTTATTGGCATTGCCAATGCCTATAAAAAGCGTGAAGGTAAAGCTCCTAAGGGCTTACAATCAATACTTGAGCCAATTATATTGTTTGTTCGCGACGATATTGCCAAACCGCAGTTGGGCCATAAGTATAAAGGTTTCATGCCTTATCTCTTAACAATATTTTTCTTTGTCTGGTTAAATAATCTGATGGGATTGGTTCCTTTCTTTCCGGGTGGTGCAAATCTTTCTGGGAATATTGCAGTTACTATGATGTTGGCACTCTGCACCTTTATTTTAACGACCGTTAATGGAAATAAGAATTATTGGGGACACGTATTTACCCCGCATGTTCCTTGGTGGTTATATCCATTAATTATTCCTGTAGAGATTATTGGCTTGTTTACTAAACCCATTGCCCTGATGATTCGTTTGTTTGCAAATATTACAGCTGGGCATATCTTGGTTTTAAGTTTAATTTCTTTAATTTTTATTTTAAAATCAGTATTTGTCGCAGGAGTTGCTATCCCATTTGTATTGTTTATTAGCGTCATTGAATTAGTTGTTGGCTTTATTCAAGCATTTATCTTTACTATTTTATCGGCATTGTTTATTAGTATGGCTATTGAAGAAAAGTATGCCGAGCATTAATTGAATTTATTTTTGTTTTATATATATATATTAAAAATCAGATTATGATCGTAGGAAGTATCGCAGGTATCGGAGCTGGATTAGCAGCTATCGGTGCAGGAATTGGAATTGGAAACATTGGTGGCAAGGCATTAGAAGGAATGGCTCGTCAACCAGAAGCAGCATCCCAAATTCAAACTACCATGTTAATTGCGGCTGCATTCGTAGAAGCCGTAGCTTTGTTTGCTGAAGTTATCGCGTTCTTAGGAACAGGGCAAGTAAACTAAAAAATAAGGCTTGTGCGATTGGCACCGGCCTTATTTTTATTATTTTGATTGATTTATTAAATAATATAACAAATGATATTACTGGCATTAAATCCATTAGTTTCTCCGGATCCGGGCTTGTTCATCTGGTCAACAGTTACTTTTTTAATACTGTTTTTCCTGTTAAGCAAATTTGCCTGGAAGCCAATAGTTAAAGCTCTTGATGAGCGTGAGCGTTCAATAGAAGATGCTTTAGCAAAGGCAGAAATGGCAAAAGCAGAGATGGCTAAGCTAATCAGCGAGAACGAAGATCTATTAAAGGAAGCCCGTTTAGAGCGCGACAGCATTTTAAAGGAAGCGAAAGAGATCAAAGATCAGATCGTTAATGATGCAAAAGATTTGGCTAAATCTGAAGGAGCTAAGCTGATCGAAAAAGCAAAAATTGAGATCACTAATCAAAAGCTTACTGCAATGGCAGAAATTAAAAATCAGGTATCCAGCTTATCTATTGAGATCGCTGAAAAAGTTTTGCGTAAGCAATTCGAAGATCAGGGAAAACAGCAGGCGCTCGTTAATGACCTGTTAAAAGAAGTAAAACTTAATTAAGTTGACAGTTGACAGTTGACAGTTTGAAGAAAAAAATTCCAAATAACTAGCAACCAACAACCAACAACTAACAAAAATATGTCAGAAATACAAGTTGCATCGCGTTACGCAAAAGCTTTAATTGATCTCGCGGCTGAACAAAATAGTGTAGAGCCGGTCAAGAAAGATATTGAGCTATTTCTCGATACCTGCAGGGTTAATACACAGCTACAGGCAATTCTTAAGAATCCGATAATCAGTCTTGATAAAAAGGCGAACATCCTGGATGGCTTATTTGGTGATAAACTAAATAAAATGATCCTGTCATTCTTTAAAATTGCGGTTAAGAAAGGGCGCTCCCAAGTTTTATATGCTACAGCCAAGGAATTTATCAATCAGTATAATATTTTAAAGAACGTAGTAAAGGCAACAGTAACTTCTGCCTCTCCTTTAAGTTCGGATAATATTACTCAGATCGAAGATGTAGTTAAAAAAGCATTCAAGGGCGAGGTTATTCTGACTGTTCAGATTGATCCTGACCTAATCGGTGGGTTTATCCTGAAGGTTGGCGATAAACAGTTTGATACAAGTTTATCTAGCAAGCTTAATAAACTTAAAAAAGAATTTCAACAAAATTAATTACCCCAAAACCTGAAAAGGAATTGATTGCTTCCAATAGGGGTGGAGGCGTAAGATTTACAATATAAAACTCAAAAAATACTACTATGGTAGAGGTAAGACCAGATGAAGTTTCGGCGATTTTAAGACAACAACTGTCAGGCTTTAAATCGGAGGCCGAGCTCGAAGAGGTTGGTACTGTGTTACAAGTGGGTGATGGTATTGCCCGCGTATACGGTTTAACAAAAGTTCAATCAGGCGAGCTGGTTGAATTTGAAAACGGTTTGCAGGGTATCGTATTGAACCTTGAAGAAGACAACGTGGGTGTCGTGTTATTAGGTGCTTTTGATGAAATCAAAGAAGGCGCTACCGTAAAACGTACCAATAAGATCGCTTCTATTAAAGTTGGTGAAGGTATGCTTGGCCGTGTAGTTAATACATTAGGTCAGCCGATTGATGGTAAAGGTCCTATTGCCGGCGAAACTTATGAAATGCCATTAGAGCGTAAAGCTCCGGGTGTTATCTATCGCCAGCCAGTTACAGAGCCCTTACAAACTGGAATTAAGGCAATTGATGCAATGATCCCTATTGGTCGTGGGCAACGGGAGCTTGTGATCGGTGATCGTCAAACTGGAAAAACTGCAGTTTGTATTGATACCATCATCAATCAAAAAGAATTTTATGAAGCAGGTCAGCCTGTATTCTGTATATATGTTGCTATTGGTCAGAAAAACTCTACTGTAGCACAAATATTAAAAGTATTAGAAGAGAATGGTGCTCTTCCTTACACGGTGATCGTTGCGGCATCTGCTGCTGATCCTGCTCCGATGCAGTTTTATGCTCCATTTGCTGGTGCTGCAATAGGTGAGTTCTTCCGTGATACGGGCAGACCAGCCTTGATCGTTTATGATGATCTTTCTAAGCAGGCGGTTTCATACCGTGAGGTGTCTTTATTGTTACGTCGTCCTCCAGGTCGTGAGGCGTATCCAGGGGATGTATTTTACCTTCACAGCCGTTTATTAGAGCGTGCCGCAAAGATTAACCAGAATGATTCCATTGCACAGTCAATGAACGATCTTCCTGAATCTATCCGACATATTGTAAAAGGTGGTGGTTCTTTAACAGCATTGCCAATTATTGAAACTCAGGCTGGTGATGTTTCCGCATATATTCCTACGAACGTAATCTCAATCACTGACGGTCAGATATTCCTGGAGTCTAATTTATTCAACGCAGGTGTTCGTCCGGCTATTAACGTAGGTATTTCGGTATCTCGTGTAGGTGGTAATGCACAAATTAAGTCGATGAAAAAAGTTGCAGGTACTTTGAAGCTTGACCAGGCTCAGTATCGTGAATTAGAGGCATTCTCTAAATTTGGATCTGATCTTGACGCTGCAACAAAATCTGTACTGGATAAAGGTGCGCGTAATGTTGAATTGTTAAAGCAAGCACAGTTTTCGCCTGAGACAGTTGAAAAGCAGGTTGCAATTCTTTATGTTGGAACCAAAAACCTAATGAGAAATGTACCTGTAAACAAGGTTAAAGCATTTGAATTTGAGTTTATCCAGCAATTGGAACAGCGTCACCCTGAAGTATTGCAGGGGCTAAAAGCGGGTAAATTGGATGATACCATTACAACAGCTCTAGAAACAGTAGCTAAGGAGTTGGGTGATAAATATTAATTAAGATATCAGACATTAGATTTGAGATTTGAGATAGGACATTCGTTTTATCTCTCACATCTCACATCTTGCATCTAATAACAATGGCTAATTTAAAAGAAGTAAGAAATCGTATAGCATCAGTCACTTCAACTCAGCAGATTACCAAGGCCATGAAAATGGTTTCTGCCGCAAAGTTGAAAAGAGCTACCAGTGCAATTGTTCAGCTCCGCCCTTATGCGAATAAGATGAGAGATATCTTGTCGAATTTATCTGCAAGTATGGATGGATCTAACTCTCCTTTTACTCAGGAACGCGAGCCGAATAAAGTGTTGATCATTGCCGTTTCTTCAAATCGTGGTCTTGCAGGTGCATTCAATATGAATGTGATCAAAACAACAAATAATCTGATTGCCGATAAGTACGCTGAACAATACCGTAAAGGGAATGTTCAAATCGTAGCGATTGGTAAAAAGGTTCAAGATTTTTATGAGAAGCGTAAATACAATGTGATAGGGAATAACAATGAACTATACGCCAATTTGAGCTTCGAAAATACTTCGAAAATTACCGAAACGGTTATGGCTGGTTTTGCTAAGGGTGAGTATGACAGGGTTGAGTTGGTTTACAATCAATTTAGAAATGCCGCCGTTCAAATCTTGACTACAGAACAATTATTACCAGTTCCAAAGTCAGACAATCTAAATGTGAGTACTTCGCAGACTGATTATATTTTGGAACCTACACAGGAAGAGATTGTTCAACAACTGATCCCTAAATCAATTAAAACTCAGGTTTTTAAGGCTGTTTTAGATTCACATGCTTCTGAGCATGGCGCTCGTATGACGGCTATGGATAAAGCAACTGAAAATGCCGGAGATCTGTTGAAAGCTCTTAAACTTTCATACAACCAGGCAAGACAAGCTGCAATTACAACTGAGCTTACTGAAATTGTGAGTGGTGCGGCTGCATTATCTAACGGATAATTAATTTTGAACTGCAAAATAGATTTGTAAATTTAAACCTTCTCAATAAACGGAAATGGAAGATTCATTAAATAAAAATAACGCAACTGCTGAAGCTAATAATCCAGCTCATTACGCTACTATTATTGTAGGCATTGTCATTGGTTTGATTGGTATATTTCTACGTTTCACAGGTTCATGGCCTATGATCAGTATTGTATCCAATGTTTTATGGGTATTAGGATCAGTAATCTGCCTGAGAGCAGTGGTTAGAATATTGAAATAAGTAATTTATTATAGGAATTAAGGCTCATAACCATAATGGTTATGAGCCTTTTTGTTTTTTATAATTTCATTTTTTACAATATTTGCTGAAGCTTTTCATCTGTCTGCAATTTCCTTAATGTAGCTTCATAAGCTAGCCAATAGATCTCTTCAGTTTTTTTCACATCAAACACACTAGTTGCACCCATGCCATGAGGTTCGATTATTACATCGCAATATTCTGCTTTTATGGCCATATCTGAATTGATAGACATGATGATTGATCGTTCAATGAGCGTACGATAGCTTTCAATCTTATCAGTATTAGGAAGATGGTTGCAAGATGATCCGATAATAAAATCGCAATCCGACCTGAGCGGCTCTACTGGAAAGTTATTTAATATACCTCCATCTATATAAATTTTTCCTTCAATTTCAATTGGTTTAAAAAAGACAGGTATAGCACTGGAAGCTAAAATTGGATTAATTAGTTCGCCAGAACTGAAGTACTTTACTTTACATTCATTGAAATTAGTGGCGGTAATGACCATGGGTGTTTTCAGGCCCTCAAATGAATTATGAGGGATATATTCTAGAAGAAGAGTTCTGATTTTATCCAATGACATGAGCCCTTTAGCTCTGAAAGCCGGCCTGATATACTTATAAAGGTGGGTCTGCATAAAAACCTTAAGAATTTCTGCAGGTTCAATTCCCTGAGCAAACAATGCACCTACTATCGAACCCGCGCTCGTTCCGCTAATCCTGTTGAATTGGATACCCGCCTCAGTTAGAGCCTGCAGAACACCTAAATGGGCTATTCCACGAATACCTCCGCCTGATAATACTAGTCCGATTTTCATACGCATGGATTACAGGCTTTTGTGATAATAAGATTAATTCCTTGGTTTATATTTGGAATCTGTCAATATTTTTTGTGAGTCCTTTTCAAGCATCAATTGTTGAAGACTAATCTCCGGATTTTTATCCATGTATTTTCTGATGATCTGCCATCCAGTCCATATTCCTAATTTTGGTGCAGAATCCGAATTTTCACCTAATCCAGGGGTGAAAGGGGCTTCTGCCAGGTATTTCTGAATCTTCATATAATCTGACTCAAACAAAAGGTCGTTCTGCAGCAAATATGCCCAAATGCTAGCTTCATTCTCGCTGCACCATTCCAACTGTTCCTTGGTATATCCAATTTTCAGAGAGTCATTTGTTTCAGGCATTACTGCATCCATCAGGTAGAGGATCTTACCGTTATAGATCATTTTAGATAATAGATTTCGGTCACTATCCTGATCTGGAAACATCTCTTCACGGATAAACGCTTCAATAACCCTCGGACTAATATTATTAGGGTTGAATCTACGAGCAATATAACCAGGTATACTTTGCCTCAAGGCTGGATAGAAACGCGATCCATTCTCTCCCAGAAACATATCAAGTCCTATTCCGATATAGTCGTTGCCAATTGGAGTTTGTACCGCAAATCCAGATAGAAAGCTAATCAAGCGCGGTAATTTTTGCTTGGGGTAATAGTATCGAATGTATTTAAAAGCCCTATTGATTTCTTGCTCCTGTTGTTTGAGGTCAGGAAAGGTTTTATCGACAGTTGATTTAAGTTCCAGGTAGTCCTTATTTTGAATTATTGACCTTAAATTAGTGTAATAAACGGTGTCAGTGACCGCACCTGCACTGATTATTTTTTCCATGTAGTCATCAAAGAACCAAGTGTATTTTTTTCTCAGACCAGGAATCTTATCAAAAATTTCATCAGGTTTAAGGCTGCCAAGTTCCTGATCAAATCGTTCGATCTTCATATTCAGCTTGATATTACTGATATTTGGAGCCTTTTTGTCATTACAAGACAAGAAGATCAGGCATATTAAAAAAAACAGGTAAATTTGCTTGGATCTCATATTACAGTATTAGTTGCTAAATTATGAAAATGCATAGTAAATTATGTATTAAGCTTTTAATTAGGTAATTGGTCCTTTAATGTTAAAGAATTGGAGAATGAAAATAGCCCTTGCGCAACTTAATTACATTATTGGTGATTTTGATTATAATGCAAACAAGATAATTGAAGCTATTCAGTCTGCAAAAGTGCAGGGTGCAGACCTCGTTGTGTTTGCAGAATTGTCTGTTTGCGGTTATTCGCCTCGTGATTTTCTGGAATTTTCTGAGTTTATTGATTTATGTGAAGCATCAGCACAAAAAATTGCAGCCGCATGCAAGGGTATTGCTTGTATCATTGGTCTTCCAACAAAGAATCCAACCATTAAGGGCAAGGATCTCTATAACTCGGCTTATTTTATTGAGGATACTCAAATAAAATCTATTATCAATAAGGCCTTACTTCCTAATTACGATGTTTTTGATGAGTATCGCTATTTTGAGCCTGCAGTAAATTTTGGGTGTATTGAGTTTATGGGTCATCGGATAGCCCTGACAATCTGCGAAGATATGTGGAATATCAATGATAATCCGATGTATGTTATTTCGCCAATGGATTTACTGATTAAAGAGAATCCCGATCTGATGATCAATATTGCAGCATCTCCTTTTGCCTATAATCATGATGAAGAAAGGGTACAGATCTTGGGCGATAATTGCAGAAAGTATCAGCTGCCACTCTTATATGTCAATCAGGTTGGAGCTCAAACCGAAATTATTTTTGATGGGGGTTCGCTGGTCTTTGATCAGGATGGTTCTTTGCTTGATGAATTTCCTTATTTTTCTGAAAGCCTTAAAATTTATTCGTTTGAATATGGAAGAATCATTGGCCATAAACCGATGGTTCATGACCCTCAAAATGATATACAGCAAATACATGATGCATTGATTCTTGGGATACGGGATTATTTTCAAAAATCAGGATTCAGCAAGGCTATTCTAGGACTCTCGGGAGGAATTGACTCTGCGCTTGTTTGTGCACTTGCTGCCGAAGCACTGGGCCCTGATAATGTGATGGCAGTATTGATGCCTTCAGAATACTCAAGTGATCATTCCATTCAGGACGCTTTAGACCTAGTCAATAATCTGGGCTGTAAACATGAAATAATCCCAATCAAAGAGGCCGCAGCCGCGTTCGG
>CAIJME010000292.1 GCA_903821625.1 uncultured Sphingobacteriales bacterium
ACAAGTTCTATTCTTGCTGGCACTTGTTGTATTGCTGCTGGCGTAGCCTATGCTTTAAAAGAAGCGGGTAGTAGCAACCGTGTCTGGTGTTTCTTAGGTGATGGGGCTGAAGATCAAGGGCATTTCTATGAAGCAGTGCGTATGGTCGCAGGGCATGATTTACCTTGTACCTTCATTATCGAGGACAACAATCGCTCAGTAGATACCACCCTATCAGGGCGCAATCCATTAGAGTTTAGGTTTAGGATGCCAGGATGTGTGATTCGTAATCACTACACCCCAACTTATCCCCACGCTGGTAACGGCACTAAGAAGCACATTATCTTTAAGGAGCGCAAGTGATTCATTATCATGGGCTTCCTATAACACCAGCTACAGTAGCTAACTATGCTATCCAAGCTGGTCATGCTTTTGTATCTTATGCACATCCTGACCAAATAGGTTCAGCTATTGAAGTAGCTCAATCTTTTGCTTTAGATAATGGCGCTTTTAGTGCTTGGAAAAGCGGTAAATTTATAACTAACTGGGATGCTTATTATGATTGGGCATTAAATCTTAAAAAAGTGCCTTCTTGTGATTTTGCTTGTATTCCTGATGTTATTAATGGAACTGAAGCCGATAATGATGCTTTATTAAAAGACTGCCCTTTGCCCAAATGGTATGGCGCACCTGTTTGGCATATGCACGAATCATTGGAAAGGTTAGATCAATTAGCCAATAATTATGTTCGTGTTTGTATTGGTAGTTCTGGTGAATATGCTACTGTTGGCACTAACGCTTGGTGGTCAAAAATGGGTCAAGCAATGCGTGTAATTTGTGATGATATGGGCAGACCCATTTGTAAACTTCATGGATTAAGGATGCTAGACCCTGCAATTTTTACTAAATTACCATTTGCCTCTACTGATAGCACTAATATTGGCAGAAATGTAGGAATTGATAAAAATTGGAAAAATGGCAATTACCCACCACCAACTAAAGAATCTAGAGCGCAAATAATGAGGGCTAGAATTGAAGCTCACAATGCACCGCCTAGATGGAATTTTATGCAAGTTGAACAAAAAGGTTTATTTATATGAAATTAACTCAATCTTTTATTTTTGAAGCTGCTCATACCCTTAAATGGCGTGGCGTTAATGTTTATGACCAAATTAAATCCAATACTATTCATGGACATACATATCATGCCAGCATTTCTATTGAAGGAGAAGTTGTAGCCGAAGGGCATGAAGAAGGAATGGTTAATGATTTTAATGCAATGGGATTAATGACTGATTTTGTTAAATCGCAACTTGACCATACTTTTTTAGATGAGGTTAAAGATTTGGGCAGACCAACATTAGAAAATATTTGTTTGTATATAGCTAAAAAAGCAAAATTGCGAGGTTTATGTGAAGTTACTGTTGAAAGAAAAGCTACAGGCGATAAATGTACTTATGAAATAAGAAAAACACAAAAGAAATGAGCTATAAAGACGCATTAATTCGTGCCAACACTTATTTGGCTGCCGATCCTAAAACTAGGTTCATAGGCTATGGCTTACTTAAAGGTCGAGCTTTAGGTACGCTAGTTAATGTGCCAGCAGCCCAGATCATAGAAATGCCCGTTGCTGAGAAC
>CAIJME010000293.1 GCA_903821625.1 uncultured Sphingobacteriales bacterium
ACAAATTACAGTGTGATCCTAAACGGTGAAAGTGGAACAGGAAAAGAATCTGTTGCGAAAAGTATTCATTTCAATAGTCCAAGAAAAGACCAGCCTTTTATTGCCATGGATTGTGGATCATTAACAAAAGACCTAGCTGGCAGTGAGTTTTTTGGTCATGAAAAAGGTTCATTTACGGGTGCATTATACACTAAGATCGGGCATTTTGAAATGGCAAATGGTGGGACCTTGTTTTTGGATGAGATAGGCAATTTATCGTATGAGCTCCAAGCTGCCTTGTTAAGAACTGTACAAGAACGAAAAGTAAAACGTATCGGAAGCACAAAAGAAATTGACCTAGATGTTCGAATTCTTGTTGCGACAAATGAAAACCTAGGCAATGCCATCCAAAAAGGACGATTTAGAGAAGATCTTTTCCACCGATTCAATGAATTCAATATTACAGTGCCTCCATTAAGAGAAAGAGGGACAGATATGATGATCTTTGTTGAACATTTTCTGAAAAAAGCTAATTCAGAACTAAATAAAAGTGTAACTAATTTGTCTGATGAGGTGATCGAATGCCTAATGAGCTATAACTGGCCCGGAAACATACGTGAACTTAAAAATGTAATCAGAAGAGCTACACTGTTGAGTGAAGGAAACGAGATACAATTAAAGGCACTGCCGCTTGAAATTTCCACTTTAGCCAAGACATCTGCCATTGAAAAAGTATTTGGTGCAAACGTAGCTGTAAATATTAAAAAACATAATCTCAAGAATGCTGCAATGGAAGCAGAATACGAAACGATCGTCCATGTTTTGAGAGAAGTTAACTTCAATAAGTCAAAAGCCGCAAAGATTTTAAATATCGATAGAAAGACACTGTATAACAAAATGAAAGCAACTAACCTGGAAAAATAAATAGCAAGAAAAGCATTATTTTTAAAATTAAAATAATCAGAATTAAATTCATGAATGATAATACAAAAGTATTAGCAGCTATGCTTGCCGGATTGGCAGCAGGAGTTGCAATAGGCATTTTATTTGCACCTGATAAAGGTTCAGAAACACGCGACAAATTAACCGATGCGTTAAAGAATTTGGGAGATAGTATTAAGGATCGAATGGCAGATGAGATCGGCAACTTAAGCGAAGTTAAAGATAAAGTTGTTGATGAAATTAAATCGATGGCCAAATCAGCAGAATTGGAAAATACTGAAACACTTGGAGCCTCCAGCTCGGCTACTGTACATGCAGAAGAAACAATTAAAGACGTCCTAAAATCATAAATTTTAATTCTTATGGAAGAAGAATTTGAACAACAAAAAATTATTGAGAAAGTAACAGAATATATAAAAGTTAGAACAGAACTTACTTTACTCAAAACTGTAGATAAGGGATCGCAACTATTTGCCAATTTGCTTACAAATGGTCTTGTTTTAATTCTTGCACTTCTTGGATTTTTGTTTGGAAGTTTGGCTCTTGGATTTTATCTGTCGGAGGTCTTGAATAATTCATATGGAGGTTTCCTGATTATTGCTGGAATTTATCTGTTACTTGCTTTAATTCTGAATTCCTTAAAAGACAAATACCTCGAAAAAAAGATCAGTAATAGGATAATTGAAAAATTTTTTAGAGATAGAAAATGAGAACAAAGATCCAGAATATAGATGACTTACGAGCAGAAGTTGCTCGCTTAGAAGTTGCTCGAACAGAAATAGAAACTGAACTTAAAATCGAAGCTCAAAAAATAACTTCTAAAATTGAAATACCACTCCTACTTTTACGCAAACTGAATTACTTTTTTGGTGGAAGCAAGGATAAATCAGGAAGTAAATCAAGCGAAGATTGGGTTTCTAGTATTTTCCGTGTAGGTTTGCCTCTTTTGTTGAATAGATTTCTATTGCCCAAATCTGGGTTTATCGTAAAATCCATTATTGAACTTATTTCACAAACTACCGCAAAATCAGTAAATACGGATTCAATGATTGAGCTCATTGAAAAAGTAACTCAATGGATAAAATCAACTGGGACCACCAATAAAAAAGAAACAGGAATGGTAGATTATGGAATCCCACCAGATAGCGAGACGTATTAATAAAAAAATCTTTATGAATAATTATTCTTAAAGTCTTCATAAACAAGCCTAATACCTTGTTCCAGCTCAACCTGATGATGCCAACCCTTAGCATGTAACTTTGAAACATCCATAAGCTTACGTGGAGTTCCATCTGGTTGCGAAGTATCAAATACTAATTCACCTTCAAAGCCAACTACTTTTTGAATTAATAAAGCCAATTCTTTAATAGTAATGTCATGCCCGGTTCCAATATTAATAAATTCGGCTTCATCATAATGATGCATCAAAAAGAAACAGGCGTTTGCAAGATCATCCGAAAACAAAAATTCACGCCTCGGGCTGCCAGTACCCAAGATGATAACTTCAGAACTGGAATTAACCATCGCTTCATGAAATTTTCTGATTAGAGCAGGTAAAACATGCGAATTTTTAGGATGATAATTATCATTATAGCCATAAAGGTTGGTAGGCATCACAGATATAAAATTACATCCATACTGTTGACGATATGCCTCACACATTTTGATACCAGCAATTTTTGCTATGGCATAAGGCTCATTGGTAGGCTCGAGCAAGCCAGTTAATAAATATTCTTCTTTAAGCGGCTGAGAAGCAAGCTTTGGATATATGCAGCTTGAACCCAGGAACATCAGTTTCTTTACTCCATTCACATAAGACTGGTGGATAACATTCATCTGAATGGCTAGGTTCTCGTAAAGAAAATCTGCCTTATACCTATTATTAGCAAGTATGCCACCCACTTTTGCTGCAGCTAAAAATACATACTCCGGTTTCTCAACAGCAAAAAATTCGGTCACAGCTTGTTGATTTCTCAGATCAAGTTCTGATGAAGTTCTAAAAACCAGGTTGGAATAGCCCTCTTTTTGAAGTTTTCTGAAAATAGCAGATCCTACCATTCCGCGATGTCCTGCAATAAATATTTTAGATGCTTTTTCCAATTTTATAGAGTATGGAAGCAAAGATAAAACTATTTTTACAGGCTTTAACATAAGAAATGGGTAAGGATAAACTAAGACGCTTTGCAGAGATTACAGCTTTTGAAAATGTCATTGAACTTGAAGACGGAAAAATATTAAAAGGTAATTGGGCTGAGCAACATTTTAAGAACAAATACCCACTAATTCTTGAATTAGGATGCGGAAAAGGAGAATATACTGTAAATCTTGCCAGGCTGTTTCCGGAAATAAACTTCATCGGGATCGACTATAAAGGAAATCGAATTTGGAGAGGTGCAAAAACAGCCTTAGAAGAAAATATTCCAAATGTTGCCTTTCTGAGGATTCAGATTGAAAATCTGACTGATTATTTTTTGGAAAATGAAATTTCCGAAATATGGATCACGTTTCCTGACCCTCAACCTCAAATCAGCCGTGAAAAAAAACGCCTTACTTCTCCCAGGTTTCTGAATATGTATAAACTGGTTCTAGTTGAAAAAGGACCTGTTCATTTGAAAACCGACAGCGATCTATTACATACCTATACCGGCAAGAAAATTGAAGAACTAGGATTGAAAATGCATGTTCAGACAGATGATCTGTACCATTCGCCATTAGTAGATGAGGTGCTTTCCATCAAAACATATTATGAGAAGAAGTATCTTGCGAATGATAAAAACATCAATTACCTAAAATTCAGCTTTGAATAAATGGAACAGTTTAGTTTTTATGACCAGGTTTATCAGGTAGTCAGACTGATACCCACCGGAAGAGTTACTTCTTATGGTGCTATCGCATCCTACTTGGGAACCAGTGGTTCAGCAAGAATGGTTGGTTACGCCATGAATGCCGCACATACTGCCTATCCACCGGTTCCGGCACAAAGAGTGGTCAACAGAAATGGTTTACTTACCGGTAAATTTCATTTTGGAACAGAAAACTTGATGCAGCAATTATTAGAAAATGAAGGAATCAACGTTGAAAACGACAAAATCAAAGATTTTAAACAACTCTTTTGGGATCCTTCAATTGAACTCGAAATTAACAAACCAACAGCATTTAACGTAAAAAAATAGAA
>CAIJME010000294.1 GCA_903821625.1 uncultured Sphingobacteriales bacterium
GGTGAAGCAAGCCAACAATTTATTATAGATCAAAGCGATGAAAGTGACAACAAAATACTATTTATTGTGGATCAAAATAGTAAAGGTGAAATTGAGAATGCAGTAAAAAGAATTAAAGGTAAAGTGGCAACAGATATTACTTTTTCAGGTTTCCAGGAAATTCGGGCAGACACGATTGTTTTTGAAAGAAAAACCAAATGGAACAGGGTAAAAATGAATGATCAAGTAGTATACATGCTTGATGGAAAGAAAGTTAATAGCAGTACTTTCAAAAATATCAAGCCTGATGAAATTCAATCTATTACTGTTCTAAAAGGTGAAAATGCTCAAAGAAAATACGGTGATTTACAGGGCAATGATGTTATTGAGATCATTTTAAAAAAGAAATAAACTGCATCATAGGAATCCCATTTAAATCCCCGGTTTTAAAAAAGCCGGGGATTCTTTATTTTATAATAACCTATAAAATAGGTGAACATTCATTGCGTAAATCGTAAAATTTACACTAAATGAACGATGTTAACTCAATTGGATTCCATCCAAATTATTAACTTTGCGTCATGCAAGTTCATATTTTAAAATCAAAAATTCACAGGGTCAAAGTAACTGATGCAGATCTAAATTATATAGGCAGTATTACCATAGATGAAGATTTAATGGATGCTGCAAATTTATTGCATGGTGAGAAAGTACAAATTGTAAATAATAATAATGGCGAGCGATTTGAAACCTATACAATTCCAGGAAAAAGAGGAAGTGGTGAAATAGTTTTAAATGGAGCAGCAGCAAGAAGAGTGATGCGCGGCGATGTCATTATTATCATTGCCTATGCAATTATGGATATCGAAGAGGCTAGAAACTTTAAGCCAGCCTTAGTGTTCCCGGATGAAGAAACTAATAAACTGAATTAAAGAGGCATTTGCATTATTCGGTTATATGTGTGTTATGCCTCATTTTAAAGACAACACAACTTAAATGACTTTTTAGTATATTTGAATATGACCAAGACACAAATACAATCAGAAATACAAAAGGTTCTTGACAGTGTTCCTGAAAACGTATTACAAGACGTTTTAGATTTTTTGAAAGAACTTCAAGAGCAACCAGCAGAGAAGGTTAGGCTGACAAATAACTTGCGCCAAATTCTTGCTGAAGACAAAGACCTACTTGGAAAACTAGCTCAATGATTGAATTAAGAGATGTTCTCAATATTCATAATATTCTCATTGACAAATTTGGTGGCAGCAAGGGTGTACGAGACCAAGGCTCACTTGAATCAGCTATTAATAGACCATTTGCAAGCTTCGACAATCAAGACCTTTATCCTACTCCTTCGGACAAAGCAGCTGCAATTCTTGAAAGCATATTAATTAATCATCCATTCGTTGACGGCAATAAAAGAACAGCCTATGTTCTTATGCGACTCATTCTCCTTGACAACGGTTTAGATTTGGTTGCCAACCAAGAAGACAAATACAAAATGGTTATCTCTGCTAGCACTGGTGAAATAAGATTCGATGACATAAAAAATTGGATTCTGACCCGTCTCAAGAAAAAAAACGAGGCATAACACGGGCTTAGCAAAAGTGGCAGTTCATTGCTCCGCAGACACATTTGTGGTTAATCAAAGTTTGGTTATCCGCATCAACATTTGTGGTGAAAATCGCCACCTTCGCCAAGCCCCAAACCGGTGTATTTTTACTCGGTTTGGTATTAAGTTTATATATGGCTTTAAAATACCGTTTAAAGGAGCTGAAATAGGCTTTCTATTGGGGATCTATATGAGTTTTTGAAGAGGATGAGATGAGTCGATTGATCTCATCCATTTCA
>CAIJME010000295.1 GCA_903821625.1 uncultured Sphingobacteriales bacterium
GGTTTAAAACCATGATTTTGACTACAAAACATCACGATGGTTTTTGTTTATGGCCAAGTAAGTATACCGAACATTCGATAAAGAATAGTCCTTATAAAAGCGGGAAAGGCGATTTGGTTAAAGAAGCAGCAGATGCTTCAAAAAAATACGGGCTTAAATTTGGAGTTTACTTGTCGCCCTGGGACAGAAACCATCCAGAATATGGTCGACCAGCCTATTTGGAATATTATAGAAATCAGTTAAAAGAATTATTTACTAATTACGGGCCAGTTTTTGAAATGTGGTTTGATGGTGCAAACGGTGGCGACGGATTTTATGGCGGAGCCCGCGAGGCTAGAAAAATAAATGCCAAATCTTATTACGATTGGCCAAAAACCTTGGACATTGTTAACAAAATTCAACCTGGAGTTATTTTTTTCAGCGATGCCGGACCAGGTGTAAGATGGGTAGGAAACGAACGCGGACTAGCTGGTGAAACCAATTGGAATACCATTTCAACAGATACCCTACATGCCGGAAAGTCTGGAATATCAGACCTATTAAACACGGGATCAATTGATGGAGATCAGTGGATCCCCGCCGAAGTAGATGTGTCAATCCGACCGGGATGGTTTTACCATTCCCAAGAAGATAATAAGGTGAAGACTCCTCAGCAATTGTTTGATATCTATTTGAGTTCTGTTGGAAGAGGATCAACTCTGCTACTTAATATACCTCCAGATCAACGTGGTCTTTTTCATGAAAAAGATGTAGAATCTTTAAGGGGCTATAAAAAGCTTTTGGATACCGAGTTTGCAAACAATTTGGCTAAACGAGCACCTATAAAAACGAATTCTTTTAGAGCTAATTCTCCAAAATATGCAGGATTGAATCTAACCGATGCGAACAAAGAAACCTATTGGGCTACAAACGATGGTCAGCTAAGTGGTACTTTTGAAGTTGACTTGGGTAAAATATCTACAGTAAAATATATTCTGCTGCAAGAATATATCAAACTTGGTCAGCGGGTAAAGAGTTTTACCGTGGAGGTGTGGAATAATGGAAAATGGACAGAGGTTGCGGTTGCAACCACCATTGGTTATAAAAGAATTATAAAAATTGATCCTGTTCAAGCCTCAAAAATTCGGGTTACCATTCTGGATTCGAAAGCCTGTCCGCTAATTTCAAATGTAGAAGTATATTAAATATTATTTTAAACCCATTCTGCCATGAAAACTATTATTATCTTCTTCTTGTTCAGTATATTCTTTAGTGTGGTAACTGCACAAACACCAAAATTAAACTCAAAATCGGGCCGCTTTCAAGTCGTAGAAGCAGCATGCGGACAATGTCAGTTTAAGATGAAAGGAAAGTCATGCGATTTGGCCGTAAGAATTAATGGCAAATCCTATTTTGTGGATGGTACAAAAATAGATGATCATGGTGATGCACATGCAAAAGATGGCTTTTGCGAGAAGGTGCGTAAGGCTGAGGTTCGGGGAAATATTGTAAATAATAGATTTTTAGCAAGCTCTTTTAAATTATTGCCCGAATCAAAATAATAGATTTTTTATAGGTCATCTTCATTAATGAATTTTTGGTCCAGTTGTTTCCCCGTCTTAGCCCCCAGTTTCTTAATCTTTTCGGCAGTAATACTCAGGTTACCCCTACCGCTGGATAATTTGTTTAAAGCTTTATCATAAGCATCCTGACTTAGCTTGAGGTTTTTCCCGATACCTTCCATATCGCCAACAAAACCAATAAACTTATCATACATCTCACCACTTAGTCTGGCAATTTCCATTACGTTGCGGTTCTGGCGTTCCTGTTTCCACATACTGGCAATGGTGCGCAATGTTGCCAGCAGCGTGGATGGGCTTACAATAACGACCCGTTTATCCCATGCAAAATTGAACAGTTCTGCATCTTTTTGAACGGCAATTCCGAAAGAAGACTCTATTGGAACAAATAGCATCACAAAGTCGGGTGAATTGATTTTATAAAGCTCGCTGTAGTTTTTAGATGATAATTCTTGGATGTGATTCCGAATAGAGGCAATGTGCTGTTTTGTAAATAAGTCGCGATCTATATCGGTTTCGCTGTTTACCAGGCGTTCATAAGCGATTAAAGAAACTTTGGCATCAATGATCAGGTGCTTATCATCCGGAAGATCAATAACTACATCGGGTTGAAAACGACCACCTTCAGACGATTGATGGGAAGCCTGGATTCTGTATTCCTGATCTTTTACCAATCCAGAACGCTCCAAAACCCTTTCTAAAATCATTTCGCCCCAGTTTCCTTGCTTTTTATTATCACCCTTTAATGCTTTAGTCAGGTTTTGTGTTTCAAGGTTCATTAGGTTAGACTGTTCAATGAGCTGGTTAATATGACCTTTCAAAACATTTCTTTCGTCCGATTCGGCTTTGTACACCTTTTCAACTTTTTCTTCAAAGGCCTTAATGTTTTCTTTGAATGGATTTAATATAATATCCAGGTTGGTTCGGTTTTCTTCAGTAAACTTTTTTGTTTTTTCATCCAGGATTCGCGAGGCTATTAGCTCAAAATCTTTATTGAATTTTTCTTGATTATTTCTGATCTCTACTTTTTGTTCGTCGATTTTTTCCTGTTGCGCCCTCAAATAGGAACGCGAGCTTTCCAGAGATTTCATTGCTTCAGTTAGCTTTTCCCGCTCAGACTCTAACTCTTTTTGCAACTTATCTGCTTCTGCCTTCAGGTTATCGGCACGTTCTTCAGCTTTTGCTTTGCTTATATTTAATTGGTCGAGTACTTCCTGACTTATTCCCCCTGTTTTTGTCTTGGTTCTGACGAATATAAAAAGCAGAATAATCACCAATGCTGCAACGATAATACTATAGATTTCCATTTTGTTGAACTTTATCAAAAATACATTTTTGGATAATGGTTTAAAGATCAATAAGGTTTGCTACCTGTTCGCCAAGTAGGCTACCCATGGCAACACCCATTCCGTTGCAGCGAACCGCACAATAAAGACCGGGTCTAATCTTCTTAACAATTGGTTTTAATTCCTTTCCAAAGCCCATAACCCCGCTCCAACGATGTTCGATCTTAACTTTTTGTTTTGGAATGATGGTTTCAAAAAGCAATCTTTCCAGTGATTCCTGGATAATATCTGTAATTCCGGGTTCAAGCGTTTGCTCGCCTTCAAAATCAAGATCTCTGCCCCCACCAAGGAGTATACGATCGTCAATATTTCTGAAATAGGTATACCCCCGATTATAATGAAAACTTCCTTTAATTTTCAAACTCTTAATGGGTTCGGTGATCAAAATTTGACCTCTTCCCGGAATTACATCCAGTTCTGGAATTAACTCGGTGCCGAAGGCGTTAGTTGCTAAAATAATTGAATTTGCCCTGAATTTACCCTGGTTAGTGATAAGTACCTGTTCATTTAATTTAGATTCAATTTTTTGTACCCTGCAATTATTAAAAATTGAAACGCCCAGCCCCTGCACTTTTGATACTAATGCGAGCATCATTTTTCCGGTGTCTATCTGGCCTTCGTATTTGTTATGGATCAAGTTTGTGATACCATTCATACCGAATTCAGCAATTTTAGTAGTATTAACTGCATAAATGTCAGGCTTTCCAATTAGAGATCCGAGCAATTTATTGAAGTAGGGAATTTGTTCAATACACGTATTTGCAAACCCTGATTCTGATGCCTTAAACACTTCATAGCCCCCATATTGTTCAAATGAAATAGCCTTATCCCCCAGATTTTTTCTAAGCCTTTCCAGCCCCTTCCATCGTAGCTCTATTATCCCACCGATTTCATCCTCGCCTCCTGTTTTTAATTCTTCAATTAGCTCTGAAATGCTTCCAAAGCATGCAAAACCCGCATTTTTAGTGCTAGCACCTGCGGGCAGGAATCCAGCCTCTAAGACCCCAATTTTTAATTTAGGTTTTTGAGATTTCAGGCTTAAAGCTGCACTTAATCCCACAATCCCGCTACCGATTATCAACACATCGAAACCGCTTAAAAAGGACTCTTGTTCCCAATAAGAAAAATAATTTTTCATACGTTCTTAAAGGTAAATTATTTGTGATTATTTTTATTCGGAATAATTTTTGAATAGTTTATTAAAAAATAAATAATATGGGAATAATTTTAATGATTGTCATAGCCGTGGTAAGCTTTGCGGTTCAATGGCGTTTCAAAAGTAAATTTAAAAAGTATACCGAAATGCCTCTTAGCTCTGGCTATAGCGGAAAAGATATAGCAGATAAAATGTTAAAGGATAATGGTATATATGATGTTCAGATCATTTCGGCCGAGGGGCAGTTGTCTGATCATTATAACCCTGCCGACCGTACCGTTAATTTAAGCCCAGAGGTTTACCATGGAAGAAGTGTTGCTGCTGCGGCCGTTGCCGCACACGAATGTGGACACGCTGTTCAGCATGCAAAAGCATATAGCTGGTTAAAATTCAGGTCTTCAGTAGTACCAGCAGTGAACGTAGCATCTAAGATTACGCAATGGGCCTTAATGATTGGGGTGATGCTGATGATTTTTTCTGGGGATATTACAGTTCTAGCAATTGGAGTTGTGGCATTGGCTGTAGTTACGCTATTTGCCTTTATTACCCTCCCTGTTGAATTTGATGCAAGCAATCGGGCATTGGCATGGTTACAGAACAATCGCGGCATTATGCAGGCTGATAGTGAGAATGATCAGGCCAAGGATGCACTTTGGTGGGCTGCAATGACTTATGTGGTTGCCGCCCTAAGTTCACTTGCAACACTGGTATATTATGCCAGTATGTTGATGGGTAGAAGAGACGAGTAATCTAGGTTTATTAAAAAAGCCCCGTATTGATCATGATCGGTACGGGGCTTTTTTGTATAGAAATTTTTTTAATTAAGTTTAAAGGGTGTGATCAAATAAAACTCTGGGATATTGACGCGAAAAGTTTGACCATCTACTATTCGTTTCATTTCATAGGAACCCTTCATACTTCCAATATCTGTTTTTAAATTACATCCTGAAACATATTCATGATTGTTTCCAGGTTCAATTATGGGTTGTTGACCCACAACA
>CAIJME010000296.1 GCA_903821625.1 uncultured Sphingobacteriales bacterium
CCTTTATAATAAAAATCTGTTGTAAGACTTTTAATTACGTACGCGTAATACATAATTGGCGATTTTGTGGTCCCGGCGGGAATCGAACCCACATCTAAAGTTTAGGAAACTTCTATTCTATCCGTTGAACTACGGGACCAATTATTTATTCTTCTATTCTATCCCCGTCCGAACGGCTTCAGCCGGGCGGGCCCGTCCGAATACGTTCAGCCGGGCAAGCGTTGAAAACGGGACCAATTATTTATTCTTCTATTTTATCTCCGCCCAAAACTGACAACCGATAACTGATAACAGTCAACCGACAACCACTACCTACCTCACCGTACTTCCATTAGGAAATAGAGCCGAAGGTGCCACAAAACTAAGATTTCCATCCGAACTTTCAGACATCAGTATCATCCCTTGAGATAAAATTCCTTTAATCTCTCTAGGCTCGAGGTTTATTAAGACAGAAACCTGCTTGCCTATAATCTGCTCAGGTTCATAATATTCTGCAATGCCCGAAACAATGGTCCGCTGATCCAGTCCGGTATCAATTTTTAGTTTCAACAATTTCTTAGTTTTTGCAACTTTTTCGGCCTCTAAGATAGTCCCAATTCGAATATCCATTGCCGAAAACTGCTCAAAGCTAACATTGGGCTTTGCCTCTTCAGCCTTCATTGCAGCCTGTTCGTTCATGATCTTACTATCCATTAATTTTTGAATTTGGGCGTCAATTTCAGAATCTTCAATTTTCTCAAATAACAAAGCTGCTTCATTAAGTTGGTGCCCAAGTGGAAGTAAATTCAAGGTTCCAGCTTTATCCCAATCTTGAACCTCTAAATTGAGCATAGTGAATAATTTTTCTGAGCTAAACGGCAAAAAAGGCTGAGCAAGAATAGCAAGATTAGAAGCTATTTGCAATCCAATATTTAAAATAGTTTTAACCCGCTCCTCATCTGTTTTAATCAGCTTCCATGGTTCAGCATCGGCAAGATATTTATTACCCAATCTGGCAAGATTCATAAATTCAGACAGCGCCTCTCTAAAACGATAGTGTTCAATTGAGGATGCTATTTTTGAAGGAAAATCTTTCAACTCTTCCATCACTTTAAGGTCAGAGTCCATAAAATCAGACCCCATCACCACTTTTCCGTCAAAATACTTATGCGATAATACCAAAACCCGATTCACAAAATTGCCAAAAATGGCAACCAGCTCATTATTATTTCTTGCCTGAAAATCTTTCCAGGTAAAATCATTATCCTTTGTTTCTGGAGCAGTGGCAGTTAAAACATAGCGCAATACATCCTGCTTACCTGGAAAATCCTGAAGATATTCATGCAACCAAACCGCCCAATTTCTAGAAGTTGAGATCTTATCCCCTTCCAGGTTCAAAAATTCATTTGCCGGTACATTATCCGCCAGGTGAAACTTTTCATGGGCCATTAACATGGCTGGAAATATGATACAATGAAATACAATATTATCCTTACCAATAAAATGAACCAGTTTAGTATCTTCTGCATACCAGTATTTTTCCCAATTATCTTTTGGTTTGAGGCTTTCGTTCAAATAATAATCGGCTTTCTTTTCAGCGCTTAATTCTGGATTGCAAAGATCTTTAGTGCCTGATATATACCCAATAGGTGCATCAAACCAAACGTACAGTACTTTTCCATCGGCACCTTGAACCGGAACATTAACTCCCCAGTCAAGGTCACGTGTCATAGCACGCGGATTTAAACCGCCGCTAAGCCATGATTTACACTGGCCATACACATTTGGCTTCCAGTCCTTATGTAAATCAATATAGGCCTCTATTTGAGGCTGCATGGTATCTAGGGGAAGGAACCAGTTTTTTGTTTTCTTCAGTATAGGCTTTGCACCTGAAAGCGTAGATCGCGGATTGATTAGTTCTGTTGGACTTAAAGAAGATCCGCATTTTTCGCACTGATCACCATAAGCTTCTTCATTTCCGCATTTAGGGCAGGTTCCAATAATATAACGGTCGGCTAAAAATTGACCTGCATGTTCATCAAAATATTGCTCTGTTTCTTCTTCATTGAAAACACCTTTGTCATACAATGTTTTAAAAAACCCAGAAGCTGTATCATGGTGGGTTTGTGAAGATGTTCTATGGTAAATATTAAAGGCAATCCCAAAATCTTTGAACGAATCGCCAATAATTTTATGGTATTTATCTACAACCTCTTGCGGGCTTACTCCTTCCTTCCTAGCCTTAAGCGTTATGGGAACTCCATGTTCATCAGAGCCACTTACAAAAATAACATCCTTGCCCCTTGATCTGAGAAATCTGACATAGATATCTGCAGGAATATAAACACCTGCTAAATGTCCAATATGTACCGGACCATTGGTGTAAGGGAGTGCTGCAGTAACTGTATATCTTTTGAATTTATCGTTTCCCAAAATTTTACTATTAAATAATTTTTTCTTTTGCAAAGATAACGGCTAATGTGCTAATTTGCTAATAGCTTAAAGAGACTATTTGTTTTAAAGCAATTTGTAAATTTATACTTTATAAATTATAGGAATAATCACGAATTATCCTACCATTTACTGGTTTATAACCTAATTATTAAAATCAATACCTTGACAAATAACCAGAATAGTACGTATCATACGCCTCCATATTTAACCATTGGTGATACCGTAGCCATTACCTGTCCGGCCAAAAAACTACCCCGTGATATTTTAGATGCGGTTACACTTCTGGAATCATGGGGGCTAAATGTTGTTTTGGGTGAAACCGTAAAGGCATCCTGGCACCAGTTTGCAGGTACCGATGAGCTCAGGACATCGGATATGCAGCGATTTCTGGATGATCCTAACATTAAAGCCATTTTCGCGGCACGCGGTGGATATGGAACCATTCGCATAATTGATCGTTTAGATTTTTCAAAATTCAAAAAGCACCCGAAATGGATCATTGGCTTTAGCGATATCACCATACTTCATAGCCATATACAGGCGGTGTATAAAACAGAAAGTATACACGGTCAAATGCCCCTGACTATAGCAGATGGGTCAAGTGTTTCATTACAAACTTTAAGAAAAGCCTTGTTTAATGAAGCCCTTGATTACACTTACACCAGCGCAATCAAGAACAGATCAGGTGAAGCCAATGCTGTATTAATAGGCGGCAACTTAACACTCCTAGTGATGATGGC
>CAIJME010000297.1 GCA_903821625.1 uncultured Sphingobacteriales bacterium
GATCCAGTTTCCATCCTGCTCAATAAATAATTTATGTTTACCCTGGCTATTATAAAATTTCACATCCACATCCCATGTGCCTGATAGATTGGCTGCAGGAGCTTTCATTTCTTTTATTATTGGGCTTCTTTTTGCGGTTAAAACTTCAAAAATCCGATTAGCAGCGATTTTTTCTTCGCCTGCCTGCATTCCAATGGTGGTAACAGCAATTCCATTAATATTAGGATCTTTACCGCGCCCGCCTCCGCTAGCAACTGCAATTCTAGGCTTATTTTTACCAAGTTCATCGGCCATTTCGGCTCCTGTAATATTTAAAACATCCGCATCCCAAGTGATAACAACTTCAGGCGACACATTTGACAGACCTGATAGTGTAGACGGGACATGTATCATCGTTTGAACACTTTTAATACCAGAAACTTTTTTAATGATATGATCCAAATAAGAATCCCATTGCTTACGAACAGCAGCATGATCCATTTCTTTCCACACTTTTACTGCTGCAACCATGCCAAACATTTCATCGCGGTCTACTTTATTATCCCGGCATGGACCATGGTGAGGAGAACTTGCCTGCCATGCGGCCATCAAGATATCCTTTTGCCCCAAGATCAACCCACATGATTGCGGTCCGCAGATTGCCTTACCACCACTATAAGCAACAATGCTTGCTCCGCGCTTTAGATGTACAGGAGGGAATGTCAGAATTTCATTTGCTGCATCAAACAATACAGGAATATTTTTGGCTTTGGCAATTGCCGAAATATTCTCTAAAGACATTGGGGCTCCAGTCCAGGATCTATCGCCATTAACCATATAGATTAGCGCTGTTTTGGGATTGATTGCATTCTTTAATTCTTCAAGAGTAGATACATTAACCATGGTTACACCAATGTTTCTGATTGAATGATCATACGCATTTCTGGAGGTGATTGGTACGATAACCTCAGTTTTTTCGAGTCCATCCAGATCCGGAATACGAACCAATTTTTCAGGATCACCCCCCGATACAACTGCAGCGGTTACGAGCTTCAGTCCAGCTGCACAACCAGAGGATACTACTCCCCATTCTGCGCCTGTTAGATCTGCTAGGGTCTGGCCAATTCCATCTGCCACTTCATCCATCTGAGCAAAATTATGAGAGGCCGCTTCCATTGCAGCCTTAGTCTGAGGACGTTTTAAGGATCCACCAATAATGGTGAAAATACCTCTGCAATTAATAATGGGTTCTATTCCATGTGTCCTGTAGATATTATTTTTATCTAGAAATGATTCCAAGGTAACCTCTACCGGCCCCAAAGGATTGAATGGTGCTTTAGCAGATCCAGCCACAGGAGATGCAAATATTGAATTCAGGGGAATTGCGGTTCCCGCCAGAGGTAAAAGAGATAAAGTCTTAAGTACATTTCTACGTTTCATTTCTGTTTGTTTTAATAAATATTCTAACCAATTATTTATTTAAAATATGTTTTGAACCTTAGATCAAGATTCAAAAAAATCTATTAATTTTTTTCTGTGACCTCTCGAATTACCCTCAACCAGTTTAGACCTAATATTTTCCGAATCCGCTTTTCCGAATAGCCTAATTCCTGCATAGCCAAAGTCATTTGAGGATAATCACTTACATCCTTGATTTGCCTTGGTAGCGGCGGGCCACCATCAAAATCAGATCCCAATGCAATATGATCATCACCGACTAAACGCACGCCATAATCAATCACCTTGGCAAGCTGATCTACGCCCATCCAATACTCACCTGGAATAACTTCTTTATGAACAAATGGAAGGCCTTTTGCTACTTGCCGATCAATCTCTTCAATGGTTAATATTTTGGCTTCCTTTGGCAATGATGTTTCAATTTCCTTTGCTTTAGGCTTTGATGCCTGCCATGCAGCATATTTCGGATTGTTAAAACTACTTCCAAACTGAATGCCGATCACTCCGCCTTTGGCTGCAAGTGCTTTTGCGCATTCATCTGAGATACATCTGGGATTATTTACAATTCCGCGAAATCCTCCATGGGTATAAAGGATTGGATCCTGACTAGTTTCTACAGCCTGAAGAATAGCATCATCAGAAGCATGTGCCACATTGATTAGTATTCCCAAACGATTCATTTCGTTTACAACCTCGCGGCCATGTTCATTCAAACCTCCCCATAGTTTTTTACCATAGCAAGAATCAATAAAGCTATTTGTTTCATTATGTGCAGTTAATTGAATAGATCGTAGCCCTAAACGATAAAGTGCCCGGAGTATATTCAGATCACCATCCAAATCAAAACCCCCTTCCAGATCAAGAAAAGCAGCTATTTTTCCACGTTTATTAATTTTTTCAATTTCTGAAGCTGTTCGGGCAAGTTCTATGATCTTATGGTTTTTCTCAATCTGTGCTAAAGCAAGTTCTACAACCCTAAACGTGTTTTTAACTTCATGTCTTGATTCATAATAAGGTTCAGGAGTATAAACTGAAAAGAAAAATGCATCAAGTCCGCCTTGTATTGCTCTGGGTAGGTCAACATGGCCATCCGAATAACGCTGGCCTATATCAAGACCCTGTAATAGCTGCCGGCTCATCATATGGATATGACCATCCATTACGAATGCATTACTGTGCAAATTGGGATCTATTGAGTATTTAGAACTAGACGAGGCTGAATACTCATTGTTCACAAGTAGGGTCTGCCCCCAATATTTTAAGGGTGATAAATCAATTAATGGTAAAAGCGATAAGCCTTTTAATACCTCTCTGCGTTTCAACTGTTTGCTTTTATTTGCCGGTAGAAAATCATAATCTTTAAAATTTGATTCAATTTCGAACAAATTTTAAGTCCATCAAAGGAATTTTTAAAAAGATACCCTTAAATTAATGAACAAGATTGTGTTTAATAAATTTATTGATAAAAAAGGAAAATATCTTCAATACAACTTAGGCTAAGTCAGCGAATGGCCAAACACCCAGTTTTAGGACATCAACACCAGAAAATAAGTTTTTATTTAGGGATGCAATGAAAAAATCAAAGCATCCCTATAAAATATTAAAACACGAATTAGATATAGATCTAACAGTTCGTATTTTGTGTTAGTTCCAACCCTGATTTTGTGTCAGTTTAGGATTGATATCCAATTCAAGCTGAGGGATTGGGAATAAAGCATGCTTTGCCTGATATCCAATTGGACCTAATTCCTGTAGTGCTAAACCCCATCTTCTCAAATCATTAAAACGGATGAATTCAAACATCAACTCCACTTGTCTTTCCTTATTAATCGCATTAAACATATCGGCTTTTGAACCTGTATTGGCAGCAGTTAATGCCGGCATATTGACAGATGGCCGGGCACGAACCTGATTAACTGCAGCTCTCGCTTCAGTTAGTTTGTTCAGCTCATTTGCTGCTTCTGCGTACATTAATAATACATCTGCATAACGGATAATTGGATAGTTTATACCATTACTATTGACATACATGATAGGCCACATACCCTTTTTTACTGCATAGCCGGTTGCTGACCAAACCGCACTAAAAGTAGACAGAGCTGTACTAACATTTGGAGCGAATGAATCACCTGGCCTGAAGATTGACATAGCACGACGTGGATCTGTTGGATCAAATGCATCAAATGCTCTTTTTGTAGCTAAACCTGAACCTGTAGCTCCATTTACTGCAGGAAGATAACTTCCGTTACGACCGTTAGAGCCACTACCACCAATATCGGCAAATTGAACTTCAAAAATGGATTCCTTATTATTCTCGAAGCTCCGGTGCCATACTTCCTGGAAATTATCCATCAAACCATATTTTCCAGAATTGATTACTAGTAAAAAGTATTTCTCTGCATTGGCATAATCCTTATTATACAGATAGACTTTGCCCAGTAATGCTTGAGCTGCACCTTTAGTTACTCTACCCAAATTAGCCCCACTGTATGAGACAGGGAGACCTGCTTCTGCTGCTAATAAATCAGCAATGATTACTTTATACACATCGGCAGCAGGAGTTCTTGCAATCAAAGATGCATCAGTATCAGGTAATGGCTGTGTTATTAGTGGAACTGCACCGAATATATTAACGAGATCAAAATAAAACAGAGCTCTTAAAAATTTAGCTTCGCCTACATATTGATTCTTTAATGCTTCTGCCATATTAATTCCAGGAATATTCGCAATGGCAAGATTTGACCTGTAAACGCCTTCATACAATCCTCTCCAGGTATCATGGATCTGATTCAGTGCCGGAAAGTAAGTGAAATTATTATACTCCAAAGGAACTGTATTGGAAAGTATAACCTCACCTGATGGCACATCATAAATCCGCTGAAGATTAATACTCCAGGCACTTTGAAGCGAAACATATATTGCATTAACTCCTAACTGAGCTCTTTCTGCTGAATTATAAAAACCAACCTCCGTCAATGCATCTGGTGGTGACTTTTCTAAAAACTCCTTCTTGCAACCTACTAATAATAACAGCATTAACAGGGTTGATATACCTAATTTTAAATTTTTCATATTCTTGTATTTTAAATTTCTTAATTACCAGTTTAATAAGATAACGCTGCTTCCTAAAAGTTTAGAAAGTCAAATTAACTCCGAATGAATAAACGCTAGGGATAGGAGTTGAACCTGTGTCTACTCCAAAAGCTAGTGGACTTCCTGAGTCATCATTGAAACCTAATCCTCCCAAGGTATCCGCATTGTAGTTAGGATATTTGGTGATGGTAAATAAGTTTTGCCCGTTAAAATATATCCTAGCATTTCTGGCACCAACCCTTTTAATTATACTTTGAGGAAGTGTATAACCAATCTGGAAATTCTGCATTCTTAAGAAATCTGCATCTAATACATAGTCAGACTGACTACGATTGTTCTGATTGGTATCACCACGAACTGCACGTGGTAGCGTATTCGATGTACCAGGTCCTTTCCATCGATCTAAAACAGTAATTTTATTGTTCCACTCGCCCTGCATGGTTTCAAGATAAACACCCTGAGAATCATATAATTTCTTACCGCTAGTTCCATAAAAACTCATATTGACATCAAAACCTTTCCAACTGGCATCAGCTGCAAATCCATAATCAAAATCTGGCCATGGGTCACCAATATTGGTTCTGTCATTGGCGTCAATTTTTTTATCGCCGTTAATATCCCTAAATCTTCTGTCACCTGGCTTAGCACCAATTTGTGTTGGATGTGCATTGATTTCGGCCTGTGTTTGGAAGATCCCGTCATTTATATGACCAAAGAAGTGAGACATTGGTAAACCAGGCAAGGTGCGAGTATAGGTTCCTGAGTAATACACATTTTCTACAAGGTTGATGATGCTTGTTCCTGTACCAAGTGAAATTACTTTATTTCGTACATTAGATAGGTTACCTGAAACACCATATTTCAGTTCGCCAGCTTCTCCTCTGTAACCTAACAAGAATTCCATACCCTTATTCTGCAATTGAGCAGCATTTTGGTATGGTCCGGAATCACGGGCAAATCCGGTTACAGTTGAAATTGGAGTTCTAACCAGAATTCCCTCAGTATCTTTAATCCAATAATCAGCAGTGAAATAAATTTTATTCTGAAGAAAGCTTAAATCTACCCCGATATTAGATTGAGTAGTTGTTTCCCAGCGAAGATTTGGATTACCTAAATTGTTAACTACGGCTGCAGGTGCAAGTTGGTCTGCACCAAAGAAATATCTGGCACTAGTTGACACAACTGTCTGATTACTGTAGTTACCTATATCCTGATTACCCAACTGCCCCCAGCTAGCTCTAAGTTTTAAACCACTGATCAATTTGGAATCTTTCAGGAAGTTTTCCTTATCCACGTTCCATCCAACTGCCAATGAAGGGAAATTTCCATAGCGATTACTTTCACCAAATCTTGATGAACCATCACGACGTATAGTAGCAGTAATCAAATACTTGTCGAACATAGTAATATTTGCTCTGCCCAGAAACGATCTCAAGGCCCACTCGTTTTCAGTTCCACCAACAGTAAACACACCGGTACCAGCACTCAACACCTGAATGTCATTACTCGGAAAATCTCTTCTTGTACCATTAATACCATTTCCGAAATAATTTTGCTGAGTAAAACCACCGAGTAAATTAATCTTGTAATTTTCTTTAATTACCTTATTGTACGTAAGAGTATTTTCAATAAGGTATTCATAAGACTCGCTTAAACTTGTATTTAAGCTTCTGGCATTACTTCCCCTGTTATTCATCTGGAACTGAGGTACATAATTCTTGAATTTTCTAAGACCCATGTTTAAACCTGCATTTAACTTATACTCCAAATCAGGAAGAATCTTATAGGAAGCAAAAGCACTTCCAATGATCTTATTGTTATTGGTATAGGCACGGTTCATGTCACGACGGCCAAGAATATTATCCCTGTTATTCACACCGGTAGTTGCTGGGGATGGCCCGGCATAACCGCTATCATTAAGAGGATCATAAATCGGCATAGTAGGTGCAGCACCCATCATATATGCTAAATCCAGGTTATTACCAAAATTTAAATTAAGCCCCTCTTCTTTTGTTGCAATCAATGATTGACCAATAGTTAATTTTCCAATTTTAAAATCAGTTTTTACCCTTGAATAATATCGCTTATAAGTACGAAATGCCAATACACTTTCCTGATCAAAAATACCACCGGAAATAGA
>CAIJME010000298.1 GCA_903821625.1 uncultured Sphingobacteriales bacterium
GAATATAAATTTATTGTAATCTTTTTCTACAACATGTGTAACCATTTTGGAGGTCTTGCGGCTTGTTAGCCATGATAATTCTTATGTGGATCTAAAATCAGCCCAGTATACCTATCGAATAGTTTCAAAACATACCGCAATTCTCTCAACACGAGCATGCTTAATCAGCTTGGTTGCTATTTTATAGAACTCATATCTTTTCCATTTTTTTCACGATCAGTATTTCATCTTTGTTTAAGAATAGAAAACCATAATCATAACAGAAAAAATAGGTGTTCCCATTCTGAGTTTGATGCAGATGGGTATGGTAATCAGGGTTAAAGCCATTGATTAAGAGAATATTTTTGGTGGTGCGTACTTTTTCGCCAGTGCAGATCCGGGAAAGTACCGTATGGTTTTTTCTCAGAATACAGTTAATTGGACGTATGCAACCTTGTTGTCCCGCTTTCATACGGTTATTGAAATTGCTGCGGCATTGGTCATCGCAGAATTTTTTATCGGTTCGGCCTCTCAGCGTATTGCTACAGTCTAAACATACTCTTTCCATATTCCTTTGATCTATTAGTATGAATGTACTATTCGTCAGTTAAATCGGTTATAAACGTATGTATCCGTTTAGTTTGCGGTTAATTTTGATCAATCTTCTCACCTTCGAATTGTCAATACCAGGTGGTTTGATTTTTTTAATTAATTAAAAACGTAAGAAGATGAGTAATCTTAGAAACAGTGTGCGCTTAATGGGATTTTTAGGAAATGATCCGGAAGTAAAAACCATTAGTGAAAAAAAGAAGGTGGCCAATTTTTCAATTGCCACAAATGATTCGTATCGAAATGATAAAGGTGAGAAAGTGGAAGAAACACAGTGGCATAACCTAGTGTTGTGGGATCGTTTGGCTAGCCTAGCAGAATCTTATCTGCATAAGGGTTCCGAAATAACGGTAGAAGGTAAATTAACGAGTCGTTCTTATACCGATAAAGAAGGGGTGAAGCGTTATGTCACTGAAATTGTGGTGTCTGAATTACAGATGCAAAGTAAGAAATCTCAAAGCTGAGTAATGTCCGTTTGAGGAAGCGGCCAAAACTGTTTTAATAGCTATGTTCTTGTTTTTTCCGAGACGAGCTATGGGTGGATTTCTTAATCTTGCGGAATCGCGTTTACAACACGCTAGTGTTTAGATGTCGGTTCTGCAAGATATTTTGAACGCTTTTCTATGTCTTTTTTACTTTCAGCTTTTACCTTTCAGCTTTCCCCTTTCAGCTTTCCCCTTTTAGCTTTCACCTTTCAGCTTTCCCCCTTTCCCTTTCTACTTACAACTTATTACCTACAACTTATAACTTTTTGCTTTCCCCTTTCAGCCTTTCCCTTTCTACTTACAACTTATTACCTACAACTTATAACTTTTTGCTTTCAGCTTTTACCTTTCAGCTTTTACCTTTCAGCTTTTACCTTTCACCTTTCAGCTTTTTTTTAACATCAATTTTATTAATTGAAATTCTTAAAGTTCTCTCTAGTGTATAATCCCGGCCGAGCATGATCTCCTTCTTGAAAAGCAATATCTACTTCCTCAATACCCTTAAATTCGGTCAATGAAAAGGTAACTTCTGCTAAATAGGCCATAGCACCTTCTGTTCCCGATTCTCTGGTTAGGTAGCGAGCATCTTCTATTTTTACAAAAGCGCGTTTCCCTTCCTGCTTCAGCCATTCTAGCTTGATCTGAGGGTATTTAAAATTGATGGCATCTACCATGTCAACTGGCTCCAGATTGAACATATCAGCATCCGGATTTTTTTTGATTTCGAACAGTTGCGTACTGTCGTTTAGCTCAACACTATATGGAACAATTAGCGTTTTACCTAAATCGTTTAGCGCAGCAGACGTTGTGCTGGTATTTTGATCGGTATCCTTTGTTGTCTCGTTACCACAAGACCCGATGATGAAACTTGTAATTAGTAGCATTACATAGAGTTCTTTTTTCATGTGATTAATTTAGGGTGTAGTATGCGCAACCGGAATTATTTTACCGTTAAAAAATTTATGTCCATTTAACGCAAAATCAGCGATATATTTACCCATTTCAAAGGCTAAAACTGGCGATTGGTACTCAGGGAAAGCTTTTTCAAGCATTTCGGTTTGGGCTGAACCTAATGCCAGGCAGTTTACAGCTATCTGTCTATCTGCAAATTCTATGGCTAAGCATTCGGTCAGGGTATGAAGCGCAGCTTTACTTGCAGAATAGGCTGCAAGTCCCGGAAATTTCACACTTCCTTGAAAGCCACCCATACTGCCTATATTCAATATATGGCTCTTTTGAGGCATCAAGGGAGCCAGATGTTGGATCATCTGGATGTGCCCTAAAAAGTTATTCTGAAGCATTTCTGCAAAATCAAGTTGCGTAGTTTGCATGAAACTTTTGTTGACCAATGATCCTGCATTATTGATCAGTACATCTACTGTGCCTAATTTTTCTTTTACAAAAGGAATGAGAATATTCTCATAACTATCATGAGCAATATCGAATTTGAGTATAGATAAATAACAGTCAGGATTTAGGGCAAATGCAATTTCCTGTAATTTATTTAGTTTTTCTTCTGATCGGGCTAGGGCTATAATCTTATGATGCTTATTAGCTATAAGCTCAATAACAGCCTCAAATCCAACTCCACTGCTTGCACCGCTTAGTATAATATTCATGCTAAATTGTTTGTTAATGGTTCTTGTACATGGCCATTTAGATAAAATGCTCAATCAGTTTTTTAACCTGTGGATTACTGAAACCGTTATTGCATTCATGATTAATTGGTCTTTCAAGAATTGCTCGTATAAAGTTACCAATTTTTTGGGTGCTAGTTTTTATGATGGACTATATTTTGTCAAAAGCAAAGCGGTAATTTTGTATTTTTGAGCCAGATATGAATACGAAAAAGCGAATTCTGATAACAGGTGCAGCTGGGTTTATTGGAAGTAACCTGATTAGCAGTTTATTGCAAAGAGACGATGTTCAGGTGATTGGCCTGGATAATTTCGATGATTTTTATAGCCGGGAGCAGAAAGAAAAGAATATGTCATCTTTCATTTCCAATGCAAACTTCAGCTTTATTGAAGGCGATGTCCGGAATATGAATGATCTTTTGGCTTTGTCTAAAATTGATGCGATTGTACATCTTGCCGCAAAAGCAGGGGTTAGAACGAGTATCAATAATCCTATTCTTTTTCAGGAGGTGAATGTATCGGGCACCCAAAATCTATTGGAATTGGCCCGCCAAAGAAATATCAAACACTTTGTATTTGCATCATCCAGCAGTGTTTATGGAATCAATCAAAATGTGCCTTGGCATGAGGAAGAAAAACTGATGCCGATCAGTCCCTATGCTTCTACTAAGTTGTCCTGCGAGATGCTGGGCCATGTGTACAGTCATTTATATGGTATTCGTTTTTTAGCACTTCGTTTTTTTACAGTTTATGGACCAGCACAGCGCCCCGACTTGGCTATTCATAAGTTTTTCAATTCTATTTCTAAAGGGCAGACTATCCCTGTATATGGCGATGGGTCAACCAGCAGAGACTATACTTTTGTGGATGATACCGTTCAGGGTATAATGTCGGCAATAGATTATGACAAGTCTGACTTTGAGATTATTAACCTTGGAAACCACCAAACGGTTACATTAACTGAACTAATTCTGGCAATAGAGCGCATCTGCGGAAAGAAGGCCATTATTGACCGCCTGCCCGAGCAAGCGGGAGATGTACGCCAAACCTATGCAGATATTAGCAAAGCCCAGAAATTATTAAGCTACCATCCTGAAACTAAGCTTGAAACTGGCTTACTCAAATTTTATGAGTGGTACCTAGATAATCAGAAATCAATTTAGTAGCTATTCATTCCTAATGCAATTACCTTTTTGATTGCTGTTGGGGTCTATATTTTGTACTCAAAATATAGCTAGAAATTTAGCCTTTGCACGATTCAATTTTTGAGTATTAAATCTTAAAGGGGTACTCGTCTTTTTTATTCAACCTCAAGATCTTGCTTCAGGTCAACCTTATTTACACCAATCTCTTTAGGGTTAAAAACAAAGTAAATGCCACTGAATGACAATAGGGCAGATATGCAATAGAATAGAAGGCTGATGATCACAGCCAAATGTTGATCTAATTCAAAATACTGTGCGCCATAAACAAATACCAGCTCTCGGGCGCCTAAACCGCCAACGGTAAATGGAAATATGGCCACTAGTGAGGATACCAGGAACATGAAGAGATAAGGCGAGAATTTGCCATCAAAGTTTAATGCATAAAGTAAGATTATGACCGAAACAAGTTGCATCGATTGAACCATTAATGCCTTGGTATGTGTTATAATAAAATTATGACTGTAATCTTTGAAGAACTTTCTCATGACCACATAATAGGCTGTGGTACCCATTATAATCACTAAAACTGGAGCCCAATTTGGAATCCCAAGGTGGGGTATGAACATAACTAGGGCCGAAATAATTAGGCCTAATGCCCATAATCCACTTAGCCGGTCAAAAAAGATAGCCTGGAATAATCTGCGTCCTTTAATCTTGAATTTTTTACGCAGCATAAATATTTTATAGCCATCTCCTCCTATGCCTCCTGGTAAAAAAAGATTATAGAACATTCCCAAAAGGTAGATCTTAAAATTAAATACCTCCGAAATCTTTAAACCCATCCCTTTAAAAAAGGTATTTAATCGGGAAGATGATATTAGCTGAGAGATTACAAAAGCTATAAAAGCTAAAAACAGGAATAGCGGATTAGACTTACTAAAGGCATCTTTAAGATCATTAAACTCGACCTTTTTTGAAACCAGATATAAGGATAATCCTGTTATTGAAATTTTTAACAGGAGTTTAACGATGTTCCAAATCTTCTTTTTGTCCATTAAAAATTCTTCTTACCTGGTAAGTTTTTCTGTTAGTGCCTTCAAAGTAGGTGCGTACATTAATTTCAGCTAAAATTCCAAAGGTGATCAATTGTATCCCTCCCAATAAAAATATGAGTCCTAAGATCAAGATTGGTTTGCCCCAGATATCTTGTCCCATTAATTTAAGGATAAGTAAATAAGTATTGATCAAAATGCCAAGGCCAAATGAGATAAAGCCAAGGCTTCCAAATAAATGCATTGGCTTTTGTATATATTTTCGGAAAAAAACCATGGTGATCAGATCGGCCATAACTTTGAATGTTCGGTTTAGGCCATATTTAGAGCTTCCATGAATTCGTGCATGATGTTTCACATCAACTTGTGTGATGCTGGCTCCCTGAAGTTTAGCAAGCACAGGGATAAAGCGATGTAGCTCGCCATAAATACCGAGATCTTCGGCAATCTCACGTTTAAATACCTTGAGTGTGCAACCATAATCCTTGATGTAAACACCTGTCATCCTTCTGATTATGGCATTGGCTATTTTTGAAGGTATTTTTCTTAAAAACATTCCATCCTGGCGGTTAGCACGGTTACCTGCCACCACATCCCAATCTTCATCTTTCATCTTTTGAAGCATGAAGGGGATATCTGATGGGTCATTTTGTAGATCACCATCAATCAGGGCAATATAGGTACCTGTGGCATGGTCAATACCTGCTGTCATAGCCGTACTTTGACCGTAATTTTTTCGTAGTTCTACCAGCGTGATGCGGTCATTAGCCTGTTCGCGAATTTGTTTTTGTGTACCATCATCAGAACCATCATCCACAAAAATTACTTCATAATCTAGGTCTTTCAGAGCATCATGTAGGGCTCCAATAAGCGGTTTAATATTATCTCGCTCATTCAGAACGGTAATCACAACAGAAAGTTCTCTCATTTTATTTGGAACAGTTTGAGGTTTTTATATGATTTTATCAGTTGTGCATTCCGATTTTTTAAATCCCGATCAAAGGTAAAATAATAACCTGGCTTGGCATCGTCTTCGGTAAATTTTACCTGTTTCATCCGTGTTTTTTGTAGGTAAAAAATTAATTGATCATGAAAGGGGATATCATGCTCAGCAGGATGATATTGATAAAAATAAAGTGCTTGGCCTCTGGTTATCGTTCCTATTTCTACGGCAGCTTTACGGAAATACGTATCCTCCATGTTTTCTAGCCTGTATGGTAGTACAAACCAGCTAAAAGCCAATCTTACTACTAACAAGAGTGCAATAAATGGGATGAGCTTACTGGTTTTAAGACGCCAGATCATAAAAGTAATCCCAATACTGATCGATAACAGAAAAACAATCTTGATATTCAGATAGCTTACAAAGCTCTGCAGCTCAAAAAAGTATGCAGCAGGTAGGCCTAAACAAACGGCTAAAGCAAGAATTAAAAGGATTCGATCAAGTATTTTAGTGATAACGGGAAGTTGTTCTCGGTAGGTATAATAGGCATGGCTCCATAAAATGAACAACAATGGATACAGCATCATCAAATACCGTGGCCTAGTTATTGGTGATAGCCAGTATACCCAAATATTGGCCAAAAAAACTACAGAAATAAAGGTTAAAAATGGATTTTGTTTGACCCCATTTATAAAATCCTTATGGAAACAAAATAAAAGTAGCAGGCTTGCCGGGAATAAATGACCTATATGTTCAAAAGGAAACTGGACGATATGTATTAAACTTTGATAGAGTCCAAATTCAGCAGCTGTTCTTTTGCTGCTTTGATTCCAGATGGTGCTGAAATAACCTTCAAGATTCGGGTTATACTGATAATAATTATAAAAATAGGTACCAATGATCAATACAGAAACCAATCCGCAAACAATGTGCTGCCAACTGAATAATTTTTTAAAGTTTTTAGTGTAGGTAAGTACAGCGATGAGTGTAAAGCCCTGAAAAACGATGGATGGAAATCCTTTTGATAGGAAAGTGATCGCTGTGATTAAATACGAAATGAGGAATAGCAGGAACCAGTTTTTTCGTTGAAGAAAAAAATAGATCAGCATAAAGGAAGTAAAGGTTAGCCAAGAATAGAAAATATCAATATGCCCCAGCATCGAGTCATAGATCAGCATACGGCCATTAACCAGAAAAAGTATCCCACTTAATGCGGCAATTCTCTTGTCTTTAAGAAAATAACTGACAGCTAAATAGATGCTAATCGCATATAAAAACATCGGAATGATGGCAGGGAGGCGAGTTGTAAATTCTGAAAAATTGCCCGTTAAAAGATAAAATCCTGCAAGAATCCAATTGTAAAGTGGTGGTTTGTTGTAATAATATTCTGCACCCACCGTGGGTACTGAAAAGTTCTTGCTGATGATCATTTCAAGTGCCACATTTGCCCGTGTAGGTTCATCGGCAAAGAGTGGCAGGAGTCCAAGATTGGTTAAAAAAGGAAAGATTGACAATTGGATAAGCACAAAGAACGTCTGCCCAGGGTACTTGATCAGAAAATTTTCCAGTTTTTGAATCATTGAGGGCAAAGATATAAAAGCAAAAGACAGATTTGAAAATCAAAACTCTCTTTACACGGTTAACCCTATTTATTTATACTAGCTAAAACAATAACTGCCAACGAGATGAAATTTGCAAGGTCCAAATCCTGATCTAAATAATTTGAGTTGTAATCTGCTGCTGTGGTCCATTGTTCAACAAACAGGTCTGACAATTAATGGTATTAATTATTGTTTTTGTTAAGTCAATGGGAAGGGCATCCATGGCTTCTTTCTAAGCGTATTGTTTTTGGAAATCAGGATCAGGACAATAAATTCTTCCAGCTCACCAGTTTGCCCAGTATAGTATCTAAATCGTCAGCATTTACGCGTTCCTGATCCATACTATCTCTATGCCTGATGGTAACGGTATTATCTTCTAGCGTTTGATGATCAACCGTGATACAAACCGGTGTTCCAATAGCGTCTTGTCTGCGGTATCTTTTTCCGATTGAATCTTTTTCATCATACTGTAAATTGAAATCCAGTTTTAAAAGATCCATGATTTCACGTGCTTTTTCTGGTAGTCCGTCTTTTTTGGTTAGCGGGAATACCGCAGCCTTAACCGGAGCTAGGCATGGGTGCAAGTGTAATACAGTTCTTGAATCCTCCCTTTCTGCAGTGCTCAAATCTTGTTCTTCATACGCATTGCAAAGGGTGAGTAAAAACATTCTATCTAAACCTATGGAAGTTTCAATGACGTATGGAACATAATTTTTATTTTCAACCGTGTCGAAATACTGAAGTTTTTTTCCGGAGAACTTTTCATGCTGACTCAGATCAAAATCTGTACGACTGTGAATTCCTTCTACCTCTTTAAATCCAAATGGGAATTCAAATTCGATATCTACGGCAGCATTTGCATAATGTGCAAGCTTTACATGGTCGTGAAAACGATATTTTTGGGCAGGTGTACCTACTGCAAGGTGCCATTTAAGTCTTGATTCTTTCCAATGTGCATACCATTCCATTTCTGTACCGGGCTTTACAAAGAATTGCATCTCCATTTGTTCAAATTCACGCATACGCATGATAAATTGTCTAGCTATTACTTCGTTTCGAAAGGCTTTACCTATCTGTGCAATTCCAAATGGAATACGCATTCTTCCTGATTTTTGAACATGAAGAAAGTTGACAAATATGCCCTGCGCAGTTTCAGGACGTAGATATACTTCATCAGATCCTTCGGCCATGGCACCCATTTGGGTTGAAAACATCAAATTAAACTGCCTCACATCTGTCCAATTTCTTGTTCCCGAAACAGGACAAACAATTTCA
>CAIJME010000299.1 GCA_903821625.1 uncultured Sphingobacteriales bacterium
ACACACATCAGATAGATCTTGCCTAGCATTCGATGCAGTTGTATCTTATTTAATCTGAACTTTTCATAGAATTGGAAAGGTCCTATAGCTAAAGCGATGAGTGATGAAAAAATATGCGAATAAATACCGATAGGGTGTGCTTGAAAATTACTTTTCATCATAGGATGAACTGCAATGCCAAGTTCAAGGAAAGTATATACAACTAGGGCATATAAGGCTACAGATATAGATAAACTTAAAATCAGAAATTTTAATATTCTATTCATTGAATTATAATTTTGCGGGTCAAATATACCCATTACAAATCAACACCTTAATTCACTCAAAAAAATTTCATAGCTCTGAGATATCGGTCTCGCTACATTATAATTAAGGTATACGTTAAATCGTGGGGCCTTTGATGTTTTTGCGGGAGATTTTCTAGAATAAAAAAGAGACCCCTATTCCTAGAGGCCTCTTTGTATTTTTTAGAACTTAAGAACTATTTTTTTGTAGCAGCAGCTATTTCTTTCCTTAAAGATGTAGGGTCAAAAAACATATCGAATCTTACAATTTTATCACCGCTCCAGTGATATGCCTGATGAACAGGAACTGTAGTTGCTTCTTTAGTTAATTTTCCAGTCCCTGACCATAAAGTATATACAGTGGTAACTACTCTGCCATCACTAAATACCAATGTTTTAATATTATCAAGTGTCATGTTTATATTAGAGTATAGCGCATGATGATTACCTGAAAGACCGTGAAGAAATTCTTGAGTCCCTTGGGTCTCTACTGTTTTTCCATTCTCTTGATTATTTCCAATATGTTGATATACTTTAGCCGTATCAGCATAATATTTCCTTACAAGAGGGGAATTAATAGAAGAATCGCCTGTTAGGTATCCCTCAATTATCTGTTTTATAATTGCAGATTTTTTATCAAGGGAAGTAAATGTACCTGATTTTTTATCTACAGGTGTTTCAGCTTTTTTTGTTTCTTGGTTTCTACAAGCAATCAAAGATGCTGAGACAAGAAAACATAATACTAGTTTTTTCATGGTTTTTATTTTTTAGATGTAATTAATTAGGATTCTGATATAACTATCTATAAAATGACACAGATAATAAAAAATAAATTTTTAAACCTTAGGTTAGGTTTGCCTGAAATATTTTTAGTTTAAATCTAAATCAAAGCTCGAAAAATGGAGATGTTCACTATTATTCGACTGTGAACACTTAAATGAATTAAAACTAAAATTATTTTTTAGGTGCAGTTGCAGCCATTATAACTCCAGTAACATCCATATACTCATCGATATCCACAATTTTATGATCCTTATTGAATTGATAGACTCCATAAAATTTGTGTTCAATTTTGGCTCCATTTGCAATTGCATCATCTGTCCATCTAGCATAAACTCTTACACCTCCATCTGGTTTAAAAGTAACTTCATCAACGCTGGGTAAAAATTTAATATCGTTAGCTTTTATGTTAGAAAGTATGGTGTGAAAACCTTGAAGCCTTTGTATATGAATTGTTTTATTTGCTGGTGCCTCTTCGCCATAAGCTGGACCATGTGCTTTAACAGTATCAGATAAAAAGGCACTGAAAGTAGCTATATCGTTTTTTGAAAAATTTTCAAAACCATCAGCTATGATCTTTGAGTTTTCTTTAAAATCAGCCATAGCTGCATCATCTGTATTAGATGTAGTTTCGTTTTGTTTTGAGTTACAAGCAATCATTGATGCTGCCATTGATCAAACAAAGAATAATTTTTCTCAGGTGAGTCATCACGTGTATTGTATGGATGCTAATTTGCTATGACATTTATCCTCATTTTCCATTTCTCTACGT
>CAIJME010000300.1 GCA_903821625.1 uncultured Sphingobacteriales bacterium
GAAAATAAAGTAAATTATTCCGTAAACTGTAATTCCAACACCGACCCAAAATTTAATATCCAGATCTATCCTTCCCATCCACATCAAATAAACAGAAATTCCGGCAAAAAGCAAGCTGAAAATATCGTTAAACTCAAACCACCCCGATCGCTGTTGGTGATGGCTTTTATGTATGAACCAAAGAGGGCCATGAAATAAATACTTATGAATAAACCAGGAGAATGACTCCATACCTGCAAGAGTTCCAAGGATTATGGCTATTGGAAAGATTATTTGCATGATCTGTTATCTGTTATCTGTTATCAGTTGTCTGTTATCGGGTTGGTTAGTTGGTTAGGTGGTTAGGTGGTTAGTTGGTTAGATGGTTAGTTGGTTAGATGATTAGGTGGTTAGTACTCAATGAGCTTTCTACTTATAACTTATTACTTACAACTTATAACTTTTTGCTTTCAACTTTAGGCTTTCAGCTTTTCCCTTTCTACTTACAACTTATTACCTACAACCTATAACTTATAACCTATAACTTACAACTTAAATATGCACAGCTCTATTCTCAGTTGCAGCCATACTAGCCTCCTTGAAAGCTTCAGTATAGGTTGGATGCGCATGCGAGATCCTGGAGATATCTTCTGCTGAGGCTCTGAATTCCATGGCAACAACCGCTTCTGCAATCATATCAGCAGCTCTTGGGCCAATCATGTGAACACCAAGTATTTCGTCGGTTACAGCATCTGCCAAGACTTTAATAAAACCATCCGAATCATTGCTTGCACGTGCTCTTCCGCTTGCTTTGAACGGAAAAGATCCAGCCTTATACTTAATCCCACTTTCTTTTAATTGTTCTTCTGTTTGACCTACACTGGCCACTTCAGGCCAGGTATAAACTACTCCTGGAATTAAATTATAGTTGATATGCGGTTTCTGACCAGCAATAACCTCGGCTACGAATGTTCCTTCATCTTCTGCCTTATGTGCTAACATTGCACCCTTTACCACATCACCAATGGCATATATTCCAGGAACTGAAGTTTCAAGATGCGCATTAACCGGAATCTTCTTACCACGTTCTTCTAGGGTAATTCCTATATTTTCAAGTCCCAGATTTTCAGTATAGGCCGTACGACCAACTGCTACCAGGCAATAATCACCTTCGATACTTACTTTTTCGCCTTTTGAATTATCAGCGCTCACGGTCACTTTCGATCCCTTAACACTTGCGCCGGTAACTTTATGACTTAATAAAAACTCCATCCCATGTTTAGCTAGAACTTTTTGAAGCTCTTTACCCAGGCTCTTATCCATTGTTCCAATGATAGAATCCATGAATTCGACCACAGTCACTTTTGAACCAAGACGTGCATAAACAGAACCTAACTCTAGGCCAATCACACCTCCACCAATAAGAATTAAATGCTTTGGTATTTCTTTTAAATTCAAGGCTTCAGTTGAAGTGATGATACGCTTTCCATCTGTTTTAAGGAATGGTAAAGCAGTAGGCTTGGATCCTGTTGCCAAAATGATATTTTTACTAGTCAGGTGCTCAGCAGTTCCATCAGCTTTAGTAAGCTTAACCGTGTTTTTATCTACCATCGATCCGATGCCCTGGAAAGTACTGATCTTATTTTTTTTCATTAGGAATGAAATCCCAGCCGTAGTATGAGCAACAACCTCATCTTTACGTTTAACCATTTGCTGTAGGTTGGGCGAAAGATCTTTCAGATTTATTCCATGCTCTTTGAAGGTATGTAATGCATTATGATAATGCTCGGATGAATCCAATAAAGCTTTTGAAGGAATACAACCTACATTTAAGCAGGTTCCACCAAAAGTATTGTATTTTTCAATAATCGCTGTTTTTAAACCCAATTGGGCACAACGTATGGCGGCAACATAACCACCCGGACCACTTCCAATTACTACTACGTCAAATTGCATGTAAGAATATCTTTAAAATTCAGTCAAAGTTACTAATTATAGACCCTTAAAAAAATCAGAAAAGCAAAATTTAGCGTCCTAAATGCATTTATTTAGTATATATTATTTAATTAGATTTGAGAATCCAATTATAAAATTCAATATGTTAAAAAAATATGCTCTGACGGCAGTACTGGCATGCCTGATCACATCCGTTTCCTTTTCTCAAAAATCAGGAGTAATTTATTCAAGAGCAGATACATTAAGAGGCACTTTAAGTGATTTAAGGAGCTCCTATGATATACAATATTATCACCTAAGTATTAAACTTGATATTGAAAATAAGTTTATTAGCGGATCAAACCTTTTCAAGTTTAAAGCCACTACCGACCTCAAACGTCTCCAATTCGATCTTTTTGCTAATCTTGAGATCGAAAAAATAAGCTATCATGGGCAGGAAATTCCATTTAAAAGAGAGTTCAATGCCGTTTTCATTGATTTTCCATCAACTATAAAAAAGGATAGTCAAGATGAATTCACGGTATTTTACAGTGGTAATCCAAGCATTGCCGTGAGGCCTCCATGGGATGGCGGCTTTACCTTTTCAAATGACACGCAGGGCAAACCATGGGTATCTGTATCCTGTCAGGGGTATGGGGCAAGTTCCTGGTGGCCTACTAAAGATCATCAATCTGATGAAGTAGATAGTATGATGATTAGTATTACTGTACCCAAGGGTTTAATGGATGTGAGTAATGGGCGTCTTAGGTCTATAGAGCCTGTTGATTCTGACTATACCCGTTTCAACTGGTTTGTGTCATACCCCATCAATAATTATAATGTGAGCCTAAATGTGGCAGATTATGTTCATTTCGATGATTCGTATGCCGGTGAGAAAGGTAATCTCAGCCTTGACTTTTACGTTTTAAAAGAGAATCTTGAAAAAGCAAAAAAACAATTTAATGCCAATGTAAAACCGATGTTCAATGTTTTTGAAAATTGGTTTGGTGCCTATCCATTTTACCGTGATGGATATAAGCTGATTGAAACTCCCTATCTAGGAATGGAACACCAGAGTGCCGTGGCCTATGGAAATAAATATTTGAATGGATACATGGGCCGCGATCTTTCAGGAACCGGACTAGGTTTAAATTGGGATTATATCATCATACATGAAACTGGGCATGAATGGTTTGGAAATAATATTACCTCTAAAGACATTGCCGATATGTGGATTCATGAGGGGTTCACCATGTATTCGGAAGCATTATATGTTGAAAGTAGAGATGGTAAAGATGCTGGAGCAAAATACATAGCTGGTGTCCGAAGAAACATACAAAATGATAAGCCAATTTTAGGCCCCTATGGCGTTAATGCCGAGGGTTCAGGTGATATGTATTATAAAGGCGCAAATTTGATCCATATGGCACGTACCCTAATTGATGATGATCAAAAATGGCGTGAAATACTGCGCGGATTGAACAGCGAATTTGGACTTAAAACTACTACTACTGAAGATGTAGTAAATTACATCAATAAAAAATCAGGAATAGATCTAACTAAACTATTTGATCAGTACCTGCGATTTGCCAACATTCCTGTCTTGGAATTTAAAACCGAAGGCAAACAGACCCTATATCGCTGGAAGGCAGATGTTAAAAATTTTGATATGCCTATCCGAATAAAAAACGGGAATAAATATCAATGGATCAAACCTGAAAGCGCATGGAAAAAGATCAGGCTCGAATCAGTATTTGCACCAGATGTAGAGAATTTCTACATTAAGGTTCAAGAAGATTAGAAAAACTTTAGGCTATGCAACATTTCCTGAGAATTTGCGTCTAGTATATAAACTGCGACCTAGCAGGAAACTTATCGCTTAAATTTAATAAAGACATGAAAAAATCACTCTTATACCTTGCAATTACCTTATTAATGGCCACTGCTGCAAACCTTGCCATTGCCAATTCGCTGATCACATTAGTGAAGAACAATGCAAGCAAATTAGACGAAAGCCGAACTGTTTCTGGGTTTTCAGGTATCACTTCGTCTGGCAGTTATGCTATATTTATCACCATGGGTGATAAAGAAAGTCTTCGTTTAGAAGGCAGCTCAGAAATGATCAACCAAATAGAAACTAAGGTTGAAAATGGTATTTTAAAGATCCGCAATAAAAAACAGATGAATTGGAGAAGCTGGAATAGTGCTGAAAAAGTTTCTATTTATATTGAAGCTAGAACTCTTCATGGCATTACCCTTAGTGGCTCGGGCGATATCGAGGTAAGCGGCACCATTAAATCTACTGAACTTAGAAACACGATCAGCGGATCAGGAAGCATATCACAAAGTATGGATGCAGAAAATTTTGTTGCTTTAATCAGCGGTTCAGGAAAAATTAATGCAAAAGGCAAAGCAGAAAATGTAAAAGCAACCATTGCCGGATCAGGAAATTTTGAAGGCAAAGAACTACAAACAAGCAATTCAAATGTAAAAATTAGCGGTTCAGGAAACATCACAATTACTGCCGATAAATATTTAGAAGCACTGATAAGCGGTTCAGGAAATATCCGATATGGTGGAAATCCAAGCGTTAAATATACAAAAAGTGGGTCTGGCAGTATTTCGAAATACTAAGAACTGGCTGTAAAGTTTGATTTTTTAGTAGCAGGCTTAACTTGATTGCTATTGCTAAAAGGAGATTTAAGCAAATTGAATTTATAAATAAAGAAGGCCGGCTCATTTTATAATGTGCCGGCCTTCTAAAATATATTTCTGAACGTAAAAAACGTTCCGTTCAATTATACTCCCAATAATAACCTGGTTGGATCTTCAAGTAACTGTTTAACTCGTACCAGAAAACCTACTGATTCTCGTCCGTCAATTATTCTGTGATCATACGATAAGGCCACATACATAATTGGGCGGATAACTACCTGTCCATTTAGGGCTACAGGGCGCTCAACAATATTATGCATTCCCAGAATCGCAGATTGTGGAGCATTAATGATAGGCGTTGACATCATTGAACCAAATACACCTCCATTGGTAATGGTAAAAGTACCACCAGTCATTTCTTCAATTGTAAGTTTACCATCCCGCGCCTTAACTGC
>CAIJME010000301.1 GCA_903821625.1 uncultured Sphingobacteriales bacterium
ACCTGGGTTGTATGTGGTTGAAGTATTGAAAACTGAACCATATAGTAAAAAATATATTTATCTTATTGTATAGTAATTAAGATGATAAATCATTTATATGTACATGTTGACTCTGTTAATCAAATTTTCTAGGTTCCCATACAAGATTGCCGTTTTTGAAAATTCGTATTTCCTCAAATATTTATGATTTCGCTTTCGAAAAAGATAGTTATGATCTTCCTATAGGTGGCACAACGATGCCAATAAAGTTATATTTTTCAAATAATGTTCCTGTGTCTGATCTTAAAATTGATTTTAAATTTAATGTTGGTTTGCCTGGTCTTTCTTTCCTTAATCAAACAAGCATTTTGATAACACCTAAGGCACCAAACGCGATTTTAATTGTCCAATCAGATGCTATGAAAACTAAAATTGGCAGCGAATCGATTACCTTGATCAAATCTGGAGGAAGTTCTGATAATTTTAACCAATTCCCCACCATCAAACTCAACATAATCCAGCCCACTCCAAAAGAAATCATCTCCGAATCAACTCTCCTTTCCTCCAGTATCCTAACCGCCGAGGTTTCCCTCTCCTGTTCCTCCACATCCACCTATTACTATCTCTCCTCCCTTAACTCCAGCATCCCTCGATCAAAAGACTATATCAAGCAGCAAGCATTAATTTTGGCTTATTATAGAGTTGATGATCCTTATCAAGAAATTTTTGGGTTTCTTAATATTTTTGAGGAAGGTATTAAAAAGAACCTTTTGCTACAAAATTTACTTCCTGATACTATATATAATTTCACTGGATTCTGTCAAGATTTAACTGGAGTATATAGTGAGAGCAATTTGTTGAATTTTAGAACGAAAGGAAATGATGGGTTTGTCTGGAAGATTATGGTGAACTTTAGTAGTGAGATGGGGAGTGGTGTGATAACGAAATTGGCATGCTTTTTTAATAGGTATTATAAATTGCCTGCTAGATAGTAAGAAAAACCTTAATTTTGTTGAATTTATTATTTTAATTAAGTGTGAAGACTGGGAACAATACGAGCTGTGAATACCGAAGGCGACTGGAGACCACTATAACATTAAGTAATAACACAATTTTAGCTAATGATTCGAATACTACGAGCAAAGTGAATGTAGTGGAGCAAATTAAAGATTTTTCTTATCCTTTGTTTATCTACCCAAATGATAATAATGAGAATGATCAAGTGAAGAACGTTATAACAAACATGAAATACTTAAATTCAGATATAATCAATTGGATCGTCAATAATATAACCGGCATGCCAAGTATTGCAAATATTTCTGAGCCAATGATCATCAACAGGGTTGCCCCAAAATTTCTTAATGAAGAAAAATTTTCTATTGAGCCTGGGATGAACTACATTACTTTTAAAAATATCAGCATTGATATAAATGGGTTTATTTATTGCAGTATTGAGTTGCTAGATGACAATTTAGCCTACCTTATTTCAAATTTTACCACTAATAACACGAAATATCAGGAATTCTTAACTTTCAACAACGTTTCAAATGCTACAGGAAACAATTCTTTTGTCGAAAGTTTGAATTTTATTTTAATTCCTACTATGATTAAATCAACTTGGGTTGAAATAAGGAATGCGAAATTAGCTCAAAGAATATATATGAATGCAAATAAAACTCTTGATATTAAAATTTCTGGAT
>CAIJME010000302.1 GCA_903821625.1 uncultured Sphingobacteriales bacterium
AGGTGAAAAAATAAAATTTTTGAGAAAAAATGGCATAAATGGGCCGATAGATTTACTGGATTGAAGGGCAAAGCCTAATAAGACAAGACGAAGTCGAAAATAAGTCAATCAAGAAGAGATAGTAATAGTAGGAATAGATAATTAGCTAACTCTGGTCAAACGAGTAAAACAGAAGCTGGCTTATAAGCACTACCTTGAATCACTCCTTTGGCCTCCAGACGCTTATCAATATAGCTCTGGATTTGAGATTTCTTCATGCCCCAGTTCGGAGCAATCAGCAGATCAAAGTCAGCCAAACCAAAAAGACGCTGTAAAACGATGTCAGGACGCAAGAGTGGAATGAATTCTGCTATAAAGTCAGTGTACTCATCTATTGTAAATACTTTAAAAGGATCACGGCTATATTTTGTACCCATGATTGATCCTTTTACAATATGAAGATGGTGTAGCTTAACAAATTTAATCTGTGGGAACCTGTTTATTTCATCCGCATAGCGAAGCATCATTTCATGAGTCTCCCATGGGAATCCAAAAATAGTATGAACACAAATATCAACTTTTGAATTTTGAGCCAACTGAACTGCATTTACAAATTCCTGATGGCTGCATCCCCTATTTATCCTTAATAGTGTATCATCATAGATCGACTCCATACCCATCTCAAGATCCACATCAAAGCGATCGGAATAGCTTTCAAGCAAGGCAAGTTTTTCAAAGTCAATACAATCAGGACGGGTGCCTACCGATAAACCAACAATGCTGTTTGTGTTGATACTCAGAGCCTCATCATAAAGCATTTTTAGATAATGCGTTGGGGCATAGGTATTGGTATTGGGCTGGAAATAGATAATGAATTTTTCAGCTCTATAATTTTTAAATGCCCGCTCCATACCCTGTTCGATCTGTTCTCGAATAGTTGGCAAACTTCTTGAAAGTTCAGGTGTAAACGAATCAACATTGCAATAGGTACAACCGCCATAACCCTTACTTCCATCGCGATTGGGACAAGTAAATCCGGCATCGGCAATTATCTTATATACACGCTGACCATCATACTTATTTTTAAGGTATGCGCCATAATGATTATAATTCTTATGCCCGTAATCTAAAGGTGTTCCCAAAATTCTATTTTCGCAAAGATACAAAATTCAGCCTTACCCTTAAATTAAGTCTATGCTTTGAATATACTTTAAGAAAAAAATGACTTGCAAAAGAAATTTGAGATGGAAATGCCAAATAAAAAAAACAAATCGGAAGAAAATCAGTATAAAGAATCAATTCGAATCTAGCCTTAAGATCAGGAAATAAGGAGCTGAAAAAAATGAGGCAATTAAAGGAAATGGAAATTCTGGGGTGCCGGCAACAATTCGAGTTCTCAAAATGCCATTAAGCATTGTCTCAAGAAAGGCTAAATTATTAAGAATAAAAGATCCAAAAATCTTTCTGTCTTAAATTTCTATACAAATTTGCTGAATAATTCGGCATTCCAATTATTCTTACCTTTACAGAATAATTAGGACCCCAAAAATGACCGAAGTTTATACTCCCAAACATAAGATACGTTTTGTTACTGCAGCTGCATTGTTCGACGGGCATGATGCTACAATCAATATCATGCGCCGCATATTGCAATCATCTGGTGCAGAAGTAATCCACTTGGGTCATAACCGTTCAGTTTTGGAAGTTGTGAATTGCGCCATTCAGGAAGATGTGCAGGGTATTGCAATGACCTCATACCAGGGCGGACATAATGAATACTTCAAATACATGTACGACCTACTGCAGGAATCAGGGGCCGGACACATCAAAATATTTGCTGGCGGAGGCGGAGTAATTTTACCCGATGAGATCCGCGAGTTAAAAGAATATGGCATAACCCAGATCTATTCACCAGACGACGGCCGCAAAATGGGTCTGCAGGGAATGATCAATGATATGTTAGAACAATGCGATTTCTTGACCAGAACAAGCCTCAATAATGAACTTCAGGGAATCAGTAAACAAGATAAAAAAGCCATCGCTTCTGCCATAACACTAGTTGAAAACCATCCGGAACAGACCGAAGAATTCCTTCAAGAGCTTAAAAAAATAATTGCTGGCAAGATTGTACCCGTTATAGGGATTACTGGAACAGGTGGTGCTGGAAAATCATCACTTATTGATGAACTAGTGCGACGTTTTTTGGTAGAAACCGATAAAAATATCGCCATCATCTCTGTTGATCCATCCAAACGTAAAACAGGAGGTGCATTATTAGGCGACCGAATACGGATGAACTCCATCAATAATTCGCGGGTTTATATGCGATCGCTGGCAACCAGACAAGCAAACCTCGCGCTTTCAAAATACATTCAGGAATCCATCGACATTTGTAAAGCAGCTGGATTTGACCTGATCATTGTAGAAACATCCGGCATCGGACAGTCAGATACCGAAATCACTGAACATTCTGATGTAGCCTTATATGTGATGACACCCGAATTTGGAGCAGCAACACAGCTTGAAAAGATCGACATGCTTGATTTTGCAGATATTGTTGCCATCAATAAATTCGACAAGCGAGGCGCACTGGATGCGATCAGAGATGTTCGAAAACAATTCAAACGTAACCACCAGCTTTTTGATACCCCAGACGAGGATCTTCCCGTGATCGGAACCATGGCCTCTCAGTTCAATGACCCTGGAATGAACAAGCTCTTTTCAGAATTGATGGCTTCAATTTTAAAGAAAACAGGCTTTGATTTTCATGCAAAAATGGAAATGAGTGCTCAGCAATCCGAGAAAACTTACATTATCCCACCCGACCGGACCCGCTATCTTGCAGAAATTGTTGAATCAAGCGCTGAATATAATTCCTGGGTAAATAAACAATGTAAACTAGCCCAGCAACTTTTTCAGGTAAACGGCACCTTAGCAATTGCTTCTGAACATAAAAAAGAGGAGTCTATAAAATCGCTAACAGAAATGTATCAGGTACTGGAACAAAATCTGGATCCTGAATGCAAAAAGCTACTGAAAGAATGGCCCCAAACAATCAAGAAATATAAGGCAGAGCATTTCATTTATAAGGTTCGCGATAAAGAGATAAAACTACCTCTTTACACAGAATCTTTATCAAAACTCCGTATTCCCAAGATCTCCCTTCCGCGATTTGAAGCCTGGGGAGATATATTAAGATGGATCCTAACTGAAAATGTTCCTGGAGAATTTCCTTATGCTGCCGGGGTATTCCCACTTAAACGCGAAGGCGAAGACCCTACTCGCATGTTTGCAGGCGAAGGTGGTCCGGAAAGAACCAATAAAAGATTCCATTATGTGTCTTTGGATCAGCCAGCCCACCGGTTGTCGACTGCATTCGACTCCGTAACTCTTTATGGAGAAGACCCTGATCTACGTCCAGACATTTACGGAAAGATCGGTAACTCAGGTGTGAGCATTGCAACACTGGATGATGCCAAAAAATTATATAGCGGTTTCGACCTTTGTCACCCTTCCACTTCCGTATCCATGACAATTAATGGTCCGGCACCAATGCTACTTGGATTCTTCATGAATGCAGCCATTGATCAGCAATGCGAGCAATACATCCTTGAAAATGGACTATTGGAAGAAACCAAAGTAAAAATCGATCAGTTATTTAAGTTGAAAGGAATTTCTAAGCCCAGTTATCAGGGAGCACTTCCTGAAGGAAATAATGGCTTGGGATTAATGCTCCTTGGACTTACCGGAGATCAGGTATTACCATTAGATGTGTATGCCAAAATAAAAGCATTTGCCATAGCCAATGTAAGAGGAACTGTACAGGCAGATATATTAAAGGAAGATCAGGCACAAAACACCTGTATATTTTCTACTGAATTCGCATTAAGAATGATGGGTGATATCCAGAAATACTTCATTGATAATCTGGTCAGGAACTTCTATTCCGTTTCCATTTCGGGATATCATATTGCTGAAGCCGGTGCAAATCCAATTTCACAATTGGCATTTACACTGAGCAATGGTTTTACATTCGTTGAATATTACCTAAGCAGAGGAATGCATATTGATGAATTTGCACCAAACCTATCGTTCTTTTTCTCGAACGGAATTGATCCCGAATATTCGGTAATTGGACGTGTTGCCAGAAGAATCTGGGCAAAAGCCATAAAACATAAATACAAGGGTAATGATCGTTCTCAGAAATTAAAATATCATATTCAAACCTCCGGAAGATCATTACATGCTCAGGAAATAGACTTTAATGATATCCGTACCACGCTGCAGGC